>JAOPZU010000427.1 GCA_025963955.1 Solirubrobacterales bacterium | reverse complement strand
AGCAGCGCCCGCGCGACATCACGTTCGGCCGTTCGGAGATCACCCTGCTGCAGCGCCGCGACGGCGCTGATCCGCGCGGCCGGCGCGTCGACCAGGTCGCCGGAGACGGAGCCGGCGCGTCGGCGTGCCTCCGCCGACCGGCCGGCCGACACCGCGTCGTCGGCGTGCCGCAGGGTGCGCTGGTCCTGCCAGGCCTCGGCCATCCAGATCGCCCCGAGCAAGCAGCCCAGCGCGAGCAGGATCCGGAGACGTGCGACGGCGGTCGGTGCGATGGATGGAGCCTAGACAAAGTGGTGCGCCCGCGACGCAGGCTCAACTACCCTGCTGCGGGTGGCAACCGCGATTGACACCCCGAGCGCTCCTCTGCGCGCTTCCGCCTCCGTGCTGATCGGACTGCGCCAGATGCTGCAGCCGGGGCTCTGCTTCGTGTCCGCCGGGCTGGTGGCGTTTGCGGCGGCACGCTCGGGCGGATACTTCCCCGAGGACTACCTCTTGATCGGAGCGGTCGCTCTCGTCGGCTGTGCGGCCGGGCTGGCCGGCGCCGGGCCCCAGTGGCGACCGACGCCCACCGCGCTGTTCGCCCTCGTCTGCATCACGGGCTTCGCCGTCTGGACCGGGTTGTCCGCTGCATGGTCACCGGACCCAGGCGGGGCGAGCCTCGCCATGGCTCGCACCCTGGGGTACGCGGCGGCGTTCCTGCTCGCGATGCTCGCGGTCGGCAACGGGCGGCACGCGGCGCTGCTGCTGCGTCTGCTCGTGCTCGTGCTCGTCGGGCTGGGGATGCTCGCGCTGCTCGGCCGCCTGCGGCCCGACCTCTTCGCCGGCGGCTCGAACGTCACGTATCCCGCACAGGGTCGTCTGGGCTCGATCATCACCTACTCGAACGGCCTCGGCGCCGTTTCCGCCATGGCGGTGATCGGCGCCATCGCCCTGGCGAGCGACGCGCGAGAGCTGGTGGTCACCCGGGCTCTGGCGGCCGCAGGAGGGGTGCTCGTGACGTGCACGATGTACCTGACGCTCTCCCGCGGGACCGGCATAGCCTTCGCTGCGGGGCTCGCGGTGATCCTTGTGGCCTCTCCTCGGCGTGGGCGCCTTGCCGTGGCGACGCTGATCACGCTCGGCGGAGGGCTGGCGGGCATCCTGCTCCTGCGGCAGCACCCGATCCTGATCGACCTCCCCGGTACGGCGGCCGCCCGGCGGGCCGAAGGGGGACCGCTGGTCGGGAAGCTGCTCCTGGTCGCCATGGCGGCCGGGGGCCTGCAAGCGGCCTTCGCACGGTTGCAGCGGTCCCGGGAGGGCAGCAGCCGCGTGGCCGGCCGGCCGTCGCGGTCGACGCCGCCCGTGCTGGCCGCCGCGCCGATCATCGTGATCCTGCTGGCCCTCGCCGGGACCTACTTGGCGGTCGGCGCCCGGGTGGAGGGCGGGGCGAACTCCGCCGGCAGTGGCGTGCAGTCGTTCCTGGACCGGCAGTACGTGTCGTTCATGAACCCGGTGTCCGCGGCACCGCAGGGGCAGGATCGCCTGATCAGCGCTCAATCCAGCCGCTCGGACGCCTACCGCGTGGCGCTCGATGGGCTGCGGGCGCACCCCATCGCCGGCGACGGCGCCGCCGGGTACCGTGTGCGCTGGTTCCGCCAGCGCCGCGGGCTGGAGGACCTCCGCAACGCCCACTCGCTCGAGCTCGAGACCCTCTCAGAACTCGGTGTGGTGGGCGGTGTCCTGCTCCTCGGCTTCCTCGGCAGCCTGCTGTTCGGGCTGCGGTCGATGGTCAGGCGCCGCGGGACGATCACGCGGACGCAGGCCGCCGGCGCCGGCGGGATCCTCGTCGTCTGGGTCATGCACTCCGCGCTGGACTGGGACTGGCAGCTGGCGGCGGTGACGCTGCCCGCGCTGATCTGCGGCGCCCTCTGCCTGGCTCCGGACCGGCCGCCCGTGCCGCCGGCACCCCCGCGCGCGGCGAGCCCCGGCGCGCGCTGATGTTCCTGGCCATGCGCCGGGCGGCCTACCGTGCCGCCTTCCAGCTGCTGCGCGTGTGGTGGTTTGTCGCCCGCCCGCACACCCAAGGCGTCAAGCTCGCGATCTGGTCCGGTCAGGGCCAGGTGCTCTTCGTCCGTCACACCTACGGCGACCGGCGTGTCTGGGAGCTCCCCGGAGGCGGACGTCGGCGTGGCGAGAGCGCGGAGGACGCGGCGCGGCGTGAGGCGGGAGAGGAGCTGGGACTGCAGGATGCAGCGTGGACCTCCGTCGACCAGATCGTGAGCCGTGAGCACGCGACGGCGCACCTCACCGTGGTGCGGTGCGCGCACGACGGCAGTCCGCTGCACGTCTGCCGCGTCGAGATCGCCGAGACGCGCTGGTGCGACCCCAGCCGCCCACCGCAGCCGCTCGGACGCCACGCCGCCGAGATCCTTGCGCTGCCGGCGTTCTCGTGGGAGGCAGCGTGACGCCGGTTACGCGCAGGGCCCGCGTCGTGCTTGGGGCCTGCCTGATCACGCTGCTGAGCCTGCTCAGCGGGTGCAGCGACGTGGCAAAGACCCAGGACGCGCAACAGGCCGTGCTGCGCTACGAACAGCGGATCGGGGTGCTGAACACGGAAGCTGCCGCCGCGCCCGCGACGACGCCGTCCCAGCTGCAGAAGCTGGTGCGGCGCTATCGAGCCGTCGTGCCGCCCGCGGTCATGCGCCCGCCTGCACGGCGGCTGGCGCGCGCCCTCTCGTCGCAGCTGCGCGCCGCCCGTGAGGGACTCGCAGCGACCGGACGCGGTGACGAACCCGGCGTCGCCGCCGCACAGGCTGCGCTGCGCCGCGGGCAACGGGGAGCGGTCAGGGCCGTCGCGCAGATCACGGCCCGGGCCAATCGCTGCCGGGCGACGTTGACCGCTTGCGAGCCCTAGCCCGTTGCGTCAGGGGACGAACAGTGCGTCGCTGA
>JAOPZU010000411.1 GCA_025963955.1 Solirubrobacterales bacterium | reverse complement strand
GCCTGCGGCCTTCAGCTCCGCGCGGTCCCCGACGCCCCAGGTGACCCCGACGCAGGCTAGGCCTTGGGTCCGCGCGCCGTCCACGTCGTGGCGACGGTCGCCGACCATCACCGCGCGGTCGGGCCAGCGGGGGCCCTGGCCGACGCGGAGCGCGGCAAGCGCCTGGCCGACGGTCGCGGCCTTGTCGTCGCGGGCGGGCGGGACCGGGCCGCAGACCGCCTCCAGCCGGCCGGCGAGGCCGAGGCCCTCGACCAGCCGCTCGGCCAAGGGCCGCGACTTCGAGGTGGCGACGGCGAGCACGCAGCCCGCCTCGATCAGCGCGTCCAGCGCCTCCGGGATGCCCTCGTAGAGCGGCGTCATCTCGAGCATGAGCTTGCTGTAGCGCTCGCGGTAGGCGGCGATGATCCCGTCCAACGCGGGATCCTCCGGCGGGCGCCGCAGCAGCGTCGCGAAGGTCTGGTGCAGGGGCGGCCCGATGAAGCCGTGCAGCTCCGCGGCCTCCCGCGTCGGCTCGCCCAGCGCCTCGAGCGTCTGGTTCATGCCCGCGACGATCCCGGCCCGGGAGTCGGCGAGCGTCCCGTCCAGGTCGAGCAGCACCGCGTACGCCGGGCGGCTCACGGTGCTCACTCGGTCCCGAAGATGCGGTCGCCCGCGTCCCCGAGGCCCGGTCGGATGTAGCCGCGCTCGTCGAGGCCGCGATCGAGGGCCCCGATGGTGATCGGGACCTCCGGGAACGCGCTCTGGACGGCGGCGACGCCCTCGGGCGCCGCGACCAGGCAGACCAGGCGCAGGTCGCGCGCACCGGCCCGCCGCATGCGGTCGAGCGCGGCGACCGCGCTGCCGCCCGTGGCCAGCATCGGGTCCACCACGAAGACTGTCGACGCGGCCACCCCGGCGGGCAGGGACTCGTAGTAGTCCTCGGGCAGCAGGGTGTCGTGGTTGCGGCGCATGCCGAGGTGACCGACCGCGGCGTCCGGTACCAGGCGCAGGAAGCCGTCGACCATGCCGAGCCCCGCGCGCAGCACCGCGATGACCATGACCGGATGGGCCAGCGCCGCGCCCGTCGTCTCCTCCAGCGGCGTGCGGACGGTGATCTCGGCGACCGGGATGTCCCGCAGCGCCTCGTACGCGAGGACGGCGGCGGCCTCCGCCATCGCGGCCCGGAACTGCTCGCGCCCGGTCCCGGCCGATCGCAGCGCCGCGACCTGGCGGGCGAGCAGCGGGTGGTCGACGACGTGGACGCTGGTCACAGGCCGCAAGGCTATTGCGCCAGGGCGGCGCGCTACGGTGCGGACGATGCAGCCCGCCCGCAACGTGGAGCTCAAGGCCCACGACCCGGACCCCGCCGCGACCCACGCCGCGGCCCGGGCGCACGGGGCGCAGGAGGCGGGGACCCTGCACCAGCGCGACACCTACTTCCCGGTCCCCGCCGGCCGGCTGAAGCTCCGCGAGGAACGGGGCGCCACCGCGCACCTCATCGCGTACGCGCGCGCCGACGCCGCCGCCGCCCGCACGAGCAGCTACCGCATCGTCGAGGTCCCGGACCCGGCTGCCCTGACCGCCGCGCTGCGCGCCACCCACGGGGACGGCCCCGTCGTGGAGAAGACCCGCCGGCTGCTGCGGTGGGAGAACGTCCGCATCCACCTCGACGAGGTCACGGGCCTGGGCCACTGGGTCGAGCTGGAGGCCGTCGCCCCGCCGGGCGCCCCGCCGGATCTCGCCGCCGAGCACGCACGGATCGCGGAGCTGCGCACGGTCCTGCGCATCCGCGACGAGCACGTGGTGGCCGAGGGCTACGCGCAGCTCCTGGTCCGCAGGGGGGCCCCACAGGACCTGATCGACGGCGCCCGCGTGGCGATGGGCCGCGCCTACGTCCCCTACTCGCACTTCCACGTCGGTGTCGCGCTGCGCGCGTCGGGGGACGCGGCGGGCGTGCACCTGGGCGCGAACGTCGAGAACGCCGCCTACCCCCAGACCCAGTGCGCTGAGGCCTCCGCCATCGGTGCGCTGATCGCCGCGGGCCACCGTCGCATCACCGAGGTCGCCGTCATGGCCGACACGCCGCTCATCACCCCGTGCGGCGGCTGCCGGCAGCGCCTGTCCGAGCTCGCCGGGCCGGACACCCCCGTCCACCTGTGCGGGCCCGAGGGCGTCCGGCAGACGGTGACGCTCGGCGCGCTGCTGCCCCTGACCTTCGACGCCCACGCGATGGAGCAGACCGGATGAGCGACGCGGCCGCGCTCCTGCTCGCGCGCCACGGCGACGCCGCCCGCGCCGACGTGGCGCTCATCCTCGGTTCGGGCCTCGGCGCGCTGGCGGACGCGGTCCAGGACGCGATCATCACCCCGTACGCCGAGCTGCCCGGCTTCCCCGTCGCCACGGTCAGCGGCCACGCGGGGCGCCTGGTCATCGGGCTCCTGGCCGGCCGCCGCGTCGCCGTCCTCCAGGGCCGCGCGCACGTGTACGAAGGCACGCCGCCCGAGCAGCTGGCCGTCGGCGTGCGGACGGCCGCCGCCCTCGGCGCCAGGACCCTGCTCGCGACGAACGCCGCCGGCTCGCTGCGCGCCGAGGTCCCGCCCGGGCACCTGATGGCGATCGCCGACCACATCAACCTCCTGGGGATCAACCCGCTCACCGGCCCGAACGACGAGGCGATCGGCCCGCGCTTCGTCGGGCTGGGGGACGCTTACGACGCGGAGATCCGCGCGCACCTGCACGCGAGCGCGGCGGCCGCCGGCGTCCCGCTGGCCGAGGGCGTCTACCTCGCGGTCGCCGGCCCGTCCTTCGAGACCCCCGCCGAGATCCGCGCGTTCCGGACGCTGGGCGCCGACGCGGTCGGGATGTCCACCGTTCCCGAGGTCATCGCCGCACGCCACGCCGGGCTGCGGGTCGGGGCGATCTCCGCGATCACGAACCTCGCCGAGGGGATGTCGGACGTCCCGTTGTCCCATGAGCAGACGCTCACGAGCGCCGTCGACGGTGCCCGCGCCCTGCAGATCCTGCTCACCACCGCCCTCCCGGAGCTCCCGTAACCGCATGCCCGACCCGATCTCCCTGCTCGACCTCACGAGCCTCAACGACGACGACACCGCCGCGGTCATCGACGCCCTCTGCGTCCGCGCGATCACCCCGGTCGGCCCGGTCGCCGCGGTCTGCGTCCTGCCGCAGTTCGTCGCGGTGGCCGCCGAGGCGCTCGAGAGCACGGGCGTCCGCGTGGCCACCGTCGTCAACTTCCCCGCCGGGGAGAACGAGCCCGAGGCCGCCGCACGCGACACCGCCTCACTGATGGACGAGGGCGCGGACGAGGTCGACGTCGTGGCGCCGTGGCGGGCGCACCTGGCCGGGGACCACGAAGCCGTCGCCCGCCTGGTCGCGGCCTGCGCCGACGAGTGCCCGGCCCACCTGAAGGTCATCCTGGAGACCGGGTCCCACCACGACGCGACCGCTACGCGCGCGATGGCCGACGCGGCGCTGCAGCACGGTGCCGCCTTCCTGAAGACGTCCACCGGGAAGCACGGACGAGGCGCGGACCTCGCCGGCGCCCGCATCCTGCTGGAGGCCGTCCGCGCCCACGACGGACCGGCCGGGGTGAAGATCTCCGGCGGAGTTCGTACGCGCGCCGACGCCGAGGCCTACCTGCAGCTCGCGGAAGAGGTCATGGGGATGGCCTGGGCCTCGCCGTACACCTTCCGGTTCGGCGCCAGCACGCTGCTCGACGACCTGCTGGCGACCCGGGCGTGAGCGCACCCTCGCTGCCCGCCGAGCTCATCCGCCGCAAGCGCGACGGCGGCACCCTGGAGGCGGCCGAGCTCCACGCGATCGGCGCCGCCATCGCCGACGGCTCCTTCTCCGACGCGCAGACCGGGGCCTTCGCGATGGCCGTCTTCCTGCGGGGCTTCACGGACATCGAGCGCGTGGCCATGACCGTGGGCCTGCGCGACAGCGGCACGGTCCTGGACTGGAGCCACCTCGACGTCCCCGTCGTCGACAAGCACTCCACGGGCGGCGTGGGGGACAAGGTCAGCCTCCTGCTGGCGCCGATCCTCGCCGCCTGCGGCACCGCGGTCCCGATGATCAGCGGTCGCGGCCTCGGCCACACCGGCGGGACGCTCGACAAGCTCGACGCGATCCCCGGCTACGTCAGCCAGCCCGGCCTGGACCGGCTCCGCGCGGCCGTGGACGCCGCGGGCTGCGCCGTCGTGGGGCAGACGGACGACCTCGCGCCGGCCGACCGCCGCCTGTACGCCATCCGGGACGCCTCCGGCACGGTCGAGACCCGCGACCTGATCGTCCCGTCCATCCTCTCGAAGAAGCTGGCGGCCGGGCTGCAGGCGCTGATCCTCGACGTGAAGCACGGCAGCGGCGCCTTCATGACCGGCCGCGAGGACGCGCGCGAGCTCGCGCGCACGCTCGTGGAGGTCGCCTGCGGCGCCGGGCTGCCGACGGTCGCGCTGCTCACCGACATGAACTGGGTCCTCGGGACGAGCGCCGGCAACGGCTTGGAGGTCGCCGAGACCGTCGCCGCGCTCACCGACCCGGCCGCTGCGGACGCGCGGCTGATCACCGTCACCCTCGCGCTCGCCGAACGCCTCCTCGAGCTCGCGGGCGTCACCGGCGCCGACCCGCGCGCCGTCCTGGAGTCCGGGGCCGCCGCGGATCGCTTCGCGCGGATGGTGCGCGCGCTGGGCGGGCCCGCCGACC
>JAOPZU010000391.1 GCA_025963955.1 Solirubrobacterales bacterium | reverse complement strand
TCGGCGATCCGGCGGAGGACCTGCGGGTCCTTCCACGCCGTGTGGTTCGTCGCCAGGACGATCGCGTCGGCGTCCGCGACGGCCTCGGCGAGCGTCAGCGTCGAGGACGGGCTGTGCGGGTCGTGCGCCGCGACGAGGGCCAGCTCGCGCTCCAGCAGGCGCATGAGCTTGAAGCTCAGGGAGTCGCGCTCGTCGTCCGTGTCGCCCTTGAACGCCAGGCCCAGGACGGCGACCTTGCGGCCGCGCAGCTTGCCCCCGGCCAGGCGGCGCTTGATGCCGTCCAGGAGGAACAGCGGGACGGACTCGTTCACCCGCGAGACCGCCAGCAGCATGCCGGGGGCGGGGGAGCGCTCCTCGGAGAACGTGAAGTCCTTGCGCAGGCAGGTGCCGGCCGTCATCCCCGGCAGCTTCATGCCGCCGCGCGGGTAGTCCCGGTTGATGAGGTCGATGACCTCGAAGACGTTGGCGCCGTACTGCTCGCACTCCATCATCAGCCGGTTGGGCAGCGCGAACATCGTGTACCGCAGGATGTTCGTCCAGATCTTCGCGAGCTCGGCCTCGATCGGGGACGTCTGCACGACGCGGGCGCCCAGCGCGGCGAACGGCTCCGCGGCGACCTCGCCCGAGCGCTCGCCGATGCCGCCGACGATGCACGGCAGGCTCGAGATCTCCGCGAAGAAGCGCGACGCTGCGATCCGCTCCGGCACGTGGGCGACGAAGAGGTCCTCGCCCACGGTGAACCCGCGGTGCATCTCGAGGTAGCCCGCGACGAACTCCGTCGTCCCGGGGGCGATCGTCGAGCGCAGGACGATGCAGTGGCCCTCCTGCAGGTGCGGCAGCAGGTCGTCCAGCACGGAGCGGATCTGGCTCACGTCGATCTCGATGTGCGAGAACGACGGCGTGCCGAGCGTCAGCACGATGTGGCGCGCCCGCGCGGCGTCGGCGACGCGGCCGGAGACCTCGAGCATGCCGTCGGCCTGGGCGCGCTCCAGGATCTCCTCCGCCCCGGGTTCCTCGAAGGGCATCCGGCCGTCCTGGACGGTCGAGACGATCTCGGGGTTGGCGTCGATGCCGATCGTGCGCAGGCCGCTGTCCGCGAACGCGAGCGCGAGCGGGAGCCCCACACGACCGATGCCGACGACGGCGACGTCCAGATCCACCACGGGGAGGCTAGCGCCCGGCGGGCACCGACCTGCGCCGCAGCGGCCTGCGGCGGGGCGGAGGCCCCTCGAGCAGGACGGGGGCGACGGGCTGGCCGGACCACCGCTGCCGCATGAGCTGGCTGCCGAAGCGCAGCACGAACAGCGGGTTGTAGCGCGCGTAGCGCCGCCAGAGCCGGCGCGGCTCCTGCGCCAGGCGGAAGAGCCACTCGAGCCCCATGGACTGCACGCGGGCGGGGGCCTGCGGCACCAGGCCGGCGTGGAAGTCGAACGCGGCACCCACGCCGACGAGGACGGGCGCCTCGAGCCGGGGGCGCATCGCGGCCATCCACTTCTCCTGCTTCGGCACGCCGATACCGACCCAGACGACGTCCGCGCCCGAGCCGTTGATCTCGTCGACGATGTCCTCCTCCTCGTGCGCCGTCAGCGGCCGGAAGGGGGGCGACCAGCCACCGACGATCGTCAGCCCGGGGAAGCGCTCCAGGAGGTTGCGCGCGAGGGTGTCCAGGGCGTCGCGGTCGCGGCCGCCGTAGAGGTAGACCCGGGTGCCGTTCTGCGCGGCCTGCGCGCAGTGGCGCTCCATGAGCGTCGGGCCGTAGACGCGGTTGGGCTGCTCGTGCCCCAGGAGGTTCATCGCCCAGACGAGCGGCTGGCCGTCGGGCACGGTGAGCGAGCTGCCGAGCACCGCGGCGCGCAGCTCGGCGTCCTCGTGGCAGGCCATCACGGTGTGGGTGGCCGCGACGCAGACGTACCCCTGGCGCCGGCTGGCCACCATGGCGTCCATCCACTGGAGGGTGCGCTCGTACGTCGTGAGCGCCATGGGGATCCCCACGACCTCGACCTGCGGCGGCGGGGTGGCCAGCGATCGGAGGACGTCCGCGGTGGGGACGTGGTGCCCGGAGTCGTACATGGTGGGGGGCGACGGGTGGGCGGGGATCGTCCTCGTTCTGCGCTCACGGGCAGAAACCCGTGGTACCTACAGAAGTTGCGCGCCTGCGCCGATCCTACCGGCCGGCGATCCGCGCCCGTGTGTCGCACGTCTCCGTGCAGCGCCCGGGCCCCGTCGGGGCGCGAACGCCGCGGGGGCGCCCGGCGCGGGACTTATACCCTGCCCCTCGATGCCCTTCCGGCCGGACCAGAGGACCCCATGACGCGTCGCGTGCTCATCACCGGCGTGACCGGTCAGGACGGGGGCTACCTCGCCGAGCGGCTGCTCGCCGCGGGGGACGAGGTCGTCGGCACCGTCCGCCGGCCGGAGGGCGCGCTGCAGGCGGCGGGCCTCGGGCACCTCGACGGCCACGTGCGACTCCTGCGCGCGGACCTGCTGGACCCGCAGAGCGTGAAGGACGCCGTCGCCGACGCCCGGCCCGACGAGATCTACCACCTGGCCGCGCCCACGTTCGTGCCGGACTCCTGGCGCGACCCGACCGAGGTGACGGCGGCCGTGGTCACCGGGACGGCCGCGGTCCTCGCCGCGTCGACGCAGCTCGAGTCGGAGGCCCGCGTGCTCGTGGCGGCCTCGAGCGAGATCTTCGGCGACTGCGGCGTGTCGCCCCAGGACGAGTCCTCGCCGATGCGACCGCGCAGCCCCTACGGCGTGGCCAAGCTCGCCGCCCACGGGCTCGTCCGCACGCTGCGCGAGGGCCAGGATCGGTTCTTCGTCTCGGCCGTGACGTTCAACCACGAGTCGCCCCGACGCCCGGAGCGGTTCCTGCCGCGCAAGGTCACCGCGGGCGTGGCCGCCATCGCGGTGGGCCGGGCCGACGAGCTGACCATCGGCGACCAGGCCGCCGTCCGGGACTGGTCCCACGCGGCGGACATCGTGGCCGGCATGGTCCTGGCCCTGCGGCACGTCGAGCCGGACGACTACGTCCTGGCGTCGGGCATCCCCCGCACCGTCGGGGACCTCGTCGACGCGGCCTTCGCCGCCGCGGGGCTCGAGCGGCTCGTCCCCACCCGCGAGGGCCAGATCCGCGACCGCGTCGTCACCGACCCGCGCTTCGTGCGCCCGCCCGAGCAGTGGCCCCCGGTGGGCGACCCGGCGAAGGCCCGCCGCGTCCTGGGCTGGCGGCCGGAGCACACGTTCGAGGGGCTCGTCGGCGAGATGGTGGCCACGGACCTGGAGCGGTTGCGGGGCGGCGATCGGTGAGCGTCCGCGTCGCCCTCAACCTCGTCTACCTCGTGCCGGGCGAGACGGGGGGGATGGAGGTCTACGCGCGCGAGCTGCTCCCGCGGCTGGCCGCCCTGCCCGGCGTGGACCCCGTCGCGATCGTCAACACGGTCGCCGCGGAGGACGCCGACGCGCCGTGGAACACCGTCGTGGAGTCGGTCGTCGCGCCCGTCGACGCCCGGGACCGCCGGCAGTGGGTGTGGGGCGAGCAGCGCCACGTGCCGCGGATCGCGTCGGAGCTGGGCGCCGACCTCGTCCACAGCCTGGCGTCGACGGGACCGGGCCGGCTGGCCGGGGGACCGCCGAGGGTCACGACGGTCCACGACCTGCACTACGCGGTGGCGCCCGACGCGCACTTCGGGCTGCGCGGCCTCGGGATGCGGGTGCTCGTGCCCGCGGCGGTGCGGGCGTCGCGGCGGGTGATCGCGGACTCCCGGTCGACGAAGGACGACGTCGTCGCGCACATCGGCACCGCGGCGGAGCGGATCGACGTCGTGCACCTCGCCACGACGCTGCCGGACCCGTCGATCGCCACGGACGAGGCGACGCTGCGCGATCGGCTCGGCTTCGGCGACCGCCCCGTGCTGCTGTCCATGGCGGCGAAGCGCCCGCACAAGAACGTCGAGGGCCTGATCGACGCGCTGGCCGGGATCCCCGCCGAACGCCGCCCGCTCCTCGTGGTCCCGGGCTACGCCACGGAGCACGAGCCGGCGCTGCTCCTGCACGCCGCGGCGCGCAACGTGAGCGGGGACGTCCGCTTCCCCGGCTGGCTCCCCGCGGCCGACGTCGAGGGTCTGTGGCGGATCTGCGCCGCGCACGTCTTCCCGTCGTTCTACGAGGGCTTCGGCCTGCCCGTGCTCGAGGCGCTCGCGCGCGGCGTGCCGAGCGCGTGCTCGGACCGCGCGTCGCTGCCCGAGGTCGCGGGGGACGCCGCGCTGCTCTTCGATCCGGCCGACCCCGCGG
>JAOPZU010000386.1 GCA_025963955.1 Solirubrobacterales bacterium | reverse complement strand
CGCTCCGGCACCGTCGCTGAGGCGAAGCTGGGGGTGGTTTGTTCGCCGGACGATCCAAGCGAGCTCGTCCCACCACGAGACCCTGGGCCGGTCCACGAAGCCTGTCGCCACGAAGAACGTCGCCGGGATGCGGTGCTCCCGCAGGACCGGCAGCGCCAGGTCGTAGTTGTCCCGGTAGCCATCATCGAAGGTCACCGCCACCGCCCGGCCCCGGCGCCCGTAGGCCGCGCGTAACCCCTCCGCGGTGTCGACGATGTCGAAGTGACGCCGCAGGTACGCCATCTGCTCGTCCAACCGGGCCTGCGTGGCACTGAAGAGCCCGCGGTCATAGGGGCACGCATCCGCGTCACCGATTCGGTGATACGTAAGGACAAGGGCGCCGCGCCAGCCGCGACCGGCCGCCCGCAGGAGCGGTGTGAGTCCGAGCGCTTCCAGGCCCAGCGCAAGAGGCTCGCGACTGGCCATAACCCGGGAGATGGTACGCGCTGGCGACGATCCCGCAGCAAGAGTCCGCCCGGTGACCTGTCACGCTCTCGGCTCTGCGCACGACGGTTAAAGCACCTCTGGTCACCCCCGCGGTCATCGCCGGACTGGCGCTCTTTGGCGCCGTCCTCCTCGGTGCGGCGACGGCTTACCGCCCCCTGCTCGGAGTCGGCGCGCTGCTCGGGGCCCTGTACGTTCCGCTGCTGCTGCTCGACCTTCAGGCTGCAGCCGCGGGATGGGTGGTCATCCTCTTTCTCTCCGGCCTACCGGGCCTCAGCGGGGCCCCGACAGGCGTAGCGATCCTCGTCCTGCTGGCCTGGATCATCGCGGTGCGGACGAGCGGCCCGGACGTTCGCGCCATGTCGACCGCCCACCGCGGGACGCTGCTGGCGCTCGTGGCCTTCCTCAGCTGGCTGACGCTGTCCATCACCTGGTCGTTGAGCCCGTCTGGTGCCGAGGAGGACGTCCGCAAGTGGCTCATCGCGGCAACCACGTTCGTCGTCATCGCTACCACTGTTCGTTCCGCCCGCGGCTGCGCGCTTCTGGCCGGCGCGTTCGTCGCCGGCGCCGCCCTCGCCGTCATCGCCGGGCTCGCGATGACCGGCCTCCAGCCAGCGTCGAACGCAATCAACAGTGCCCAGGACGCCCGCCTGTCCACGGGGGCGACCGACCCGAACTACCTCGCAGCCATGCTTGTTGCAGCGCTCGCGTTGTCGGCGGGGTTGGCCGCCTGGCGTCGCGAGCCGTGGGTCCGTATCGCTCTGGCGAGCACGGCGCCGCTCCTGCTCTACGGCCTGGTCGCCACCCAGTCACGCGGCGGGCTGATCGCGGCCGCGGTTGCGATAGTCACCGCGATCGTCTTCCTGCCTGCACAGCGTCGCCGGGCGCTCGCAGCGACTGTCCCGCTCCTAGCGGTGGTGGCGCTTTTCTTCGCCGTCAACCCCGCGGCATACCAGCGTGTAACGCAGAAGGACGGCGGCGGAACGGGGCGCTCGGAGCTTTGGCGCATCGCCTGGCAGATGTCCGCCGATCACCCGCTCGTCGGCGTCGGTGTCAACAACTTCCTCGTTCGCGAGCAGGCGTACGTCCGGAAGGTCGGCCCCCTCAAGTTCGCCGAACTGGTGACGGACGACCCGAAGGTCGTGCACAACATGTACCTGCAGATGCTCGCGGAGACCGGCGTCATCGGCCTGGCCCTGTTCTTGATGGTGATCGGCGCGCTGCTGCGTGCCACCTACCGGGCCGCGCGACTGCTTGAGCGCACCGGCGACGTCGCCGGCGGCACGTTCGCTCGCTGCGTCCTCGTGTCCCAGCTGGCGATGCTGACGGCTTCTGTCTTTCTGTCAAACGGACCCGACCGGCGGTACTGGGTGTTGTTTGCCCTCGGCCCAGCGCTGTGGGCCGTCGCGCGTACACGGAGCCACGCGCAGGACGACACAGCGCCCGCCGGTCAGACGATCAGCTGACAGGCGACTCATCCGATCGGCCACATCAGCGACATCCTCTGGGAGGTCGGTGGCGTACGGCGAACGAGGCGCGCCTCCTCCCCCGCGTCACCCGACCGGTGGTGGTGGCCGGCTCGACCAGCTGCGATCGTCCCGCGCATGTTTTCACGCGCCCTGGTCGCGGCGGTGCTTTGCGCCCTCGTGTTCCCGCTGACGTCAGCCGGCGCGCAGACGCCTTCCGTCAGCGGGTACGGCGAGACGTCCGGAGGGGCGGTCTTGATGCCTGGTCCCGGATGCTCGTCCGCGATTGAGCCCTCGTCTGCGGGAAAGGGCCACGTTGTGCAGGGCACAAGCACCGTCGTCAAGCGGGGGGCAGCCGACCCTGCATCCCCGACCGCCACGGGCTACGGAGAGTCCGGCGCTCCCGCCGTCCTTAATTCCGGCTGCCCACAGGCCGCCCGCTGCGCCGCCGCAGGTTCCACGGGACGACCCAGCGGCGCGGCAGGAACCATGAACACGGGCGCAGCCGAACCCACGTCGCCAGCCGTCAGCGGCTACGGGGCATCCGGCACCCCGGGGCTCCTTGACCCGAGCTGCCTGCGGGGGGCCGCCTGCGCAGGCGCCGCCGGGCCTGGGAACGACGGGAAGCCCGCCCGACGTACTACACCGGCCGCCAGCGGCTACCGAGAGTCCGGCACCTCCAGCGTCCTTGACCCGGGCTGCGCCAAGGCAACCGCCTGCGCCGCCGGCCCGGCAAACAACAGGGCCAAGAGCCCCGCCCGGACCACAACACCGGCCGCCAGCGGCTACGGAGAGTCCGGCACCTCCAGCGTCCTTGACTCCGGCTGCGCTTCCGAGGCGGGCAGCTCGGGTGGCTTCTCCGGTCGTGGGCTCGCGAACCCCGGCGGCAGCGAGACGTCGGGCCCGGGCGGGCCCCACACCGTTGCTTTCAACCCCGCCAGCTCGGCCGGGTCAGGCGGGCTGAGGGTCTTGGCGCTCATCAGCCTCCTGCTGGCCGCAATGGCGTGGATCCTGCTCGCCGTGCGCCGGCGCCGCCCGCAGCGGACGGCGCCCTGGTAGACCGGCACCCTCGGTCGCGGTCCAGCTCGGAGGGCAGGATCGAGCGGGTCATGTCGGTGAAAGTGGTGTCGCGGTCGCCCGGTGGTAAGGACCTCGGTGAAGTCGAGTCAGAGGCGTTCTGGACCGCGTTGGACAGGGCGCTAGGCGCCCGCGGCCTCGCCGGCCTGCGGCTGGTCATCCGCGCTCTGCGATCCGGCTCTCGGCGATCCGGATCGAGCAGAACGACGAATGAGTGGTCTGTCGTCGTCACCTCTCAGGGGGCTTAATCACGCTGCTGGCCTCTTCGAGCGATGCGGACCACGTCCCTCGCCCCCAAACGTTCAGACCGGGGAGTGACGAGCTCATCGCCGACTGAGCAGCAACGCCCACACATGAGCGTCCTACACCACACCACACCATGCGACCTGACGGTGAGCGCTGGAGTCAGGCGGGGGTACCATCCCGCCCATGCGCCTCCTGTTCCTCGCGCCGCGGCATCCGCTGCCGGCGGACCGCGGCGACAAGCTGCGGGTCCTGCATCTGGTGCAGGAGCTCGCCCGTGTGTGTGAGGTCACGCTCGTCACTTTCGGCGACGGGCCGAACCTGCCGTGCGATGGCGTCCGGGTACGCAGCGTGGTGCCGGGAACCGCATCGCGAGTCGCTGAGAACCTCAGGCACCCAAATCCGCTG
>JAOPZU010000363.1 GCA_025963955.1 Solirubrobacterales bacterium | reverse complement strand
GCGCCCCGGGGGCACGGCCGCGGCCGGGGCCTGCCGGGAATTCCCCGACCGGGTCTGCCGGGCCGGCGCCTGGCCCGGGCGGGCGGCACCATCACCGCCTGGGTCGTGGGGAAGTGGGTCCAGAAGGCCGCTGTCGGGTGGCTGCTGCTGTCGCTCGTCGCCTTCCTGATCTCGGCCACGATCCACCAGTCCGGCAGCGGCGGCAACGCGCTCGGCGGGGGCAGCCTGCCGCCGTTCGGGGCCACGAACATCCTCGTGCTGGGTTCGGACGCGCGGCCCGCGAACTCGAAGGAGCCGGGCGCCGGCAGCGGCGGCCCGAGCCGGTCGGACACGATGCTGCTGCTCCGCGTCGGCGGCGGGCACAACACCCGGTTGTCGATCCCGCGCGACACCGTCGTCGACATCCCGGGTCACGGCCGCAGCAAGATCAACGCCGCGTACGCCTACGGCGGCTCCGAGCTCGCGGTCCGGACCGTGGAGGGCTTCCTCGGCCTGCAGGTCAACCACCTCATCGAGGTGAACTTCGAGAACTTCCCGGACCTCATCGACGCGATGGGCGGCGTGGACTACACGGGCGGCTGCGTCGTCTCCCGCATCAACGGCGGCTTCAAGAACGGCGGCCAGACCCTGCGCCTGAAGAAGGGCACGACCCGGCTGAGCGGCAAGCAGGCCCTCGCCCTGGCGCGCACCCGGAAGAACGAGTGCAACCCGAAGGAGAACGACTTCACCCGCGCCCGCCGCCAGCAGAAGCTCCTCACCTCGATGAAGAGCCGCGTCGTGAGCCTCGGCGGCTTCCTCCACGGGCCGTTCATCGGCTGGAACGCCCCCAAGGCCATCAAGTCGGACATGAGCGCGCCGACGCTCCTGGGCGTCTTCGGCGCGCTGGCGAGCTCCGGCACGGCGACCCCGCGCGTACTGAGGACGACGCCGCAGACGCTGCCGGACGGCTCTTCGGGACAAGTCGCCTCCGACGCCTCCAAGCGGGCGGCGGTCCGGCGTTTCCTCAACGGCTGAGCAGGGGCGCGAGCGGCGCCCGCCGCGGGCTACGCCGCCTTGGACGTCTTGTCGGACCCGCCGCTCTTCGGCTTGTCGGCCGACGAGGAGGACGAGGAGCTGCTGTTGGAGGAGGAGTCGGACGAGGAGCTGCTCGACGAGGACGAGGAGCTGTCCGAGCCGGCGGAGGACGAGGAGTCCGAGGAGGCCTTGGCCTTCTCCGCCTGCTTGTCGGCCATCTTGGCGTCGTTCTTGTCCGCTCCGTCGGAGGCGGACTTCTCCAGCTCGCGGTTGCGGTTCTTCGTCCCGTAGTCCGTGTTGTGGAAGCCCTTGCCCTTGAAGTGGATCGCGGGCGCGTGCAGGACCTTGGTCACCGGCACCCCCGTCTCCGGATCGTGCGTCAGCGTCGCGTCCGAGAACTTCTGCATGACGTCGAAGGTGGTCCCGTCGGGACGGCGGTACTCGTAGATCGGCATCTCGCGTCCCAGTATGCCACGCGGGGCCTGGCACTCTCAAGGGGAGAGTGCCAAATCCAGGCCCGGCGATAGCCTGCGCGCATGGCCGCTGCCGAGGAAGACGTCGTCACGATGGACAAGATCGTCGCGCTGTGCAAGCGGCGCGGCTTCATCTTCGCCAGCAGCGAGATCTACGGCGGCCTGGGCTCCACGTACGACTACGGGCACTACGGCGTCCTGCTGAAGACGAACGTGAAGAACGAGTGGTGGCGCTCCATGCTGCAGGAGCGCGACGACGTCGTCGCGCTGGACTCCGCGATCCTCCAGCACCCGGACGTCTGGAAGGCCTCGGGGCACCTGGACGGCTTCACCGACCCGATGGTCGACTGCCGCACCTGCAAGGCGCGCTTCCGCGCGGACCACATCGCCGAGCGCCAGCCCGGCATCGTCTGCCCGAAGAAGCCGTCGAAGGTGCCGGGTGAGGGCCCGGACTGCGACCTCACCGAGGCCCGCGACTTCAACCTGATGTTCAAGACGAACGTCGGCCCGGTCGAGTCGACCTCCTCGGTCGCCTACCTGCGCCCGGAGACCGCGCAGGGCATCTTCATCAACTTCAAGAACGTCCTGCAGTTCGCGCGCAAGAAGCCGCCATTCGGCATCGCGCAGGTCGGCAAGTCGTTCCGCAACGAGATCACGCCGGGCAACTTCATCTTCCGCACGCGGGAATTCGAGCAGATGGAGATGGAGTTCTTCGTCCCGCCCGCCGAAGCGCAGCAGTGGTACGAGGAGTGGAAGCAGACGCGCTTCGACTGGTACACGCGCCTGGGCATCCGGCCCGCCGGGCTGCGCCTGCGTGAGCACGACGCCGACGAGCTGTCCCACTACTCCAGCGGCACCGCCGACGTGGAGTACCGCTTCCCCATCGGCTGGTCGGAGCTGGAGGGCATCGCCAACCGCGGCGACTTCGACCTCACCGCGCACGCGGCCGCCTCGCGCACGAAGCTCGAGTACTTCGACCCGGGCAGCGGCGAGCGCTACGTGCCGCACGTCATCGAGCCGGCGGCGGGCGCGGACCGCGCGACGCTCGCGTTCCTCGTGGACGCCTACGACGAGGAGCAGGTCGACGGCGAGCTGCGCACCGTCCTCAAGCTCCACCCGCGCCTGGCCCCCGTGAAGGTCGCCGTGCTGCCGCTCGTGAAGAAGGACGGCCAGCCCGAGGTCGCCAAGGAGATCGTCGCCACGCTGCGCGGCCTGATGCAGACCGAGTACGACGAGGGCGGGGCGATCGGCAAGCGCTACCGCCGGCAAGACGAGATCGGGACGCCGTACTGCGTCACGGTCGACCACGAGACCCTCACCGAGCGCACCGTGACGCTCCGCGACCGGGACTCGATGGCCCAGGAGCGCGTCGCCATCGACGAGCTCCCCGCGCTGCTCGCGGGGAGGCTCGCGGCGCCGTGGGTCTCGCCCAAGCTCGAGCGCTGAGGCCGACGCTCGCAGACGGGCCGCCCGGTGGCGCACGTGCGTCGGCCTGTGCCCGACGAACGTGCGCCGGCGCCCTACCGCTTCCCCGCGCAGGGGTTGTAGCGCCGGGTGTCGGTGACCTTTCGGCCCGAGGTCAGCGTCGCCACGATCCTGACCGTGACCCGGGCGGCCTTGACGCGGCGCAGGGCGACCGTCGCGCCGCGGCGGATGCGGGCGGCGCCGCGCAGCGTCGCCACGCGCCTGCCGTCGACGGTGACCACGGCGCTGCGCACGCGGCCGGCCAGTGCCGAGCGCACGTGGACCGTGAAGCGCCGGCGGCTCGCGCAGGCCTTCGTGCCCGTGGCCGGGACCGCCGCGGGGACGACCTTCCCGTAGTCCCGCCCCTCGGCGACGACCGGGAGCTTCAGCACCCCTGGGCGCGACGGGCTCGTGAGGATCCGGACCGGGCCCGGCACGTCGTTGCCGCGGTAGGCGGCGTCGCCACCCGACACCGCGAGCACGATCCGGTGCCCCTTCGGGAAGCGGTGCACCAGGCCGGGCAGGTCGACGTGCACCGGCACGCCCGGGTTGGCGATCCGCACGGGCGAGATCACGCGATGGGTCAGGGTGATGCCGCCGTCGGGCGCCACGTCGTAGAGCTTGAAGAACAGCGCGAGCTCGGTGGGAGCGCCGACCTGGCCGGCCGGGCTGCTCTGGACGGGCGCGTCGAGGCGCAGGTCGGCCGACGGGACGCCGACCACGTCGGTGTCCGTGCCGAGCGGCGGCGTCTCGAAGCGCGCCGTCGTCCCGGGCACGTCGCTGACCGGCTGCTTCTGGTCGATCGCGCTGGTCTCGGTGTAGGAGGTCGGCGCGCCCGCCGCGGTCGTGAGCAGCGAGGCCGCGCCGTCCTTGACTCCCGCGACGTCGGTGGTCAGGCCGTTCGCGCCGGTGAGGTAGAGCGGCTCGGGCGCGGCGACGGCCGGGTAGGCCGGCGCCCGGCCGTAGGCCGCCGTCGCGTCGCCGGTGTACGTGACCCAGTCGCGGAAGAAGGTGAAGTCGAGCGACGGCGCCTTGGGCGCGTCCTTCAGGTAGTGGTCGAACCAGTCCAGGAAGGTCCGGCCCTCGTAGCTCGAGTCCGGCTTGGTCAGGTCCGCCTCGCCCTTGGCGGCGGGGCCGCTGTGCCCGCCGAACTGCCATACGAGCTTCACCGGCGTGCCCTGCTTCCGGAGCGTGTCGTAGGTCGCGACGGACTCGCGCAGGTTGAAGAGCGTGTCCCCCTGCCCCTGGACGAGCATCGTCGGGATGCGGATGCGGTCGGCGAAGGAGACGACCGACGCGTGCCGCAGGAAGGCGATCTGCGCGTCGCTCGGTGCGCCCGTCACGCCGGCCTGCACGAGGGCGCTGCAGACGCGGTCCTCGAAGTTCGGGCACGGCAGGAGGCGGCTCGGATCGTTCTGCAGCGCCGTGACCCCGTCGACGATGCCAAGCGTGGAGAACAGCGCGCCCCACTCGACCTTCGTCACGCCCGGGGTGTCCGAGCTGACTCCGCGCGTGGTGTCCGCGTTGTTCGGCATCAGCGAGTACGACAGGTCGTTCCAGGTGATGATCGGGATGATCGTGTCGACCCGCGGATCGATGCCGGCGATCGCGAACTGGATCTGCCCGCCGTAGGAGCCGCCGAGCATGCCCACGCGAGGGTCGGCGTCCCGGCGGACGCCGTCCGCGCCCTGGGCGTCGCGCTTGACGTAGTCGACCGTCGTGCCGTCCGTGGCCGCCTTGCCGCCGCCGAGGAAGCTCACGAGCTGGCTGCCGGCCTTGCCGTCGTAGTCGCGGTCGTCGAGGGTGATCTTGCAGCCGCTGCCGCCGAAGCCGAGCCCGCTGTACGAGAGCACGACGTACCCCTGCGAGGCGTAGAACTTCGCGAACGACGCCTGGTCGTTCTTCGAGCCGCCGAAGCCGTTGGTGGTGAGGATCGCCGGCGCGGGCGTCGCCCTGGTGGCGGACGCGGGGCGGTACAGGTCCCCGATCACGTCGCACTTCACGTCGTCGTCCGGACCGACGACCGTGGCGAAGTGCAGCGTCTTGACGCTGAAGTCCTCCGCGGCGGCGGGAGCGGCGGGCAGCAGCCCGAGCCCGAGGACGGCGAGGACGCCGGCGACGGAACGCCGGGAACGAACGGACTTGCGCATGCGGACGACCTCTCCTATGACCCTGGACCCGCGGCCACATCCTCCGGCCGCGGGCGCAGTCTACGTCGTGCCCGGGCCGGGTGCGCCGGTCGCGGTCGGCGCGGACTCAGCCCGTCAGCAGTCCCCGCGCGGCGACCACCCCGGCCTCGATGGTGGGCCGCCAGTCGCGCCCGGGCTCGCTGAGCATCCGGATCGCCAGCCCGTCGGCGAGCCCGAACAGCACGTCCGCGATCGCCTCGGGATCCGCCTTCAGGACCAGGACGCCCTCGGCCTGCTTGGCCGCCAAAACGGCCGCCACGTGTTCCCGGGTCCGGCGCAGCAGCTCGGCGAACTCCTGCTGGATGTCGTCGTTGCGGCGGGAGGTCGTATAGAGCTCGAAGATCAGGGTGACGAGCCCGGGCATCCGGATGTACTCCTCAAGCTGGCGCGGCAGCAACGCCAGGAAGGCCTCCGCGTCCTGCGCCTCGCCGAGCTGAGCCTCCAGCTGCTCCATCCGCACCTCGCAGTCGCGGCGCACGACCTCCGCCAGCAGCCGCTCCTTGGTGCCGAAGTAGTAGTGCAGCAGGCCACGGGAGACGCCCGCCTCCCGCGCGACGTGGTCGAACGTCGCCCCCGCGACGCCGCGCTCGGCGACGCAGATGCGGGTCGCGTCGATGATCCGCTGAGCCTTGGCGCCCTCGATCGAGCGCACCGGCTCGCTGCTGCTTGTCGCCGGCTCCATCGCGGCCGATCATAGACCCAACGACGAAGGGCGCCCACGAGGGCGCCCTTCGTCCTGCGACCGGTCTGCTGCGGGACTAGGACGCCTCGGGCGCCTCGTCCTCGGCGGGTGCGTCCGCCTCCGGCGTCGTGGCCGCGACCTCGACGGGCGCGTCGACGGGCGCCGGCTCGGCGGCCGGGGCGGCGGGCGGCGGGGTCACGGGCGCGGTGGTGGAGGTGTAGTCGAACTCCTCCTCGGCGCCGAAGAGCGCGTCGAGCACCTTGCCCCGGAGGTCGGGGGACGCAACGAGGGCGACGGTGCCGCCGATGATCACCAGCAGCGAACGGCGCTTGAACTTGCCCTTGCGCTTCTTCTTGGCCTTGGCCTTGGCGGCCTTCTCGGCCTCCTTCTTCGCCTGGGCGGCCGCGGCGGCGGTCGCCTTGGCGGCGGCCTTCTGCGCGCGACGCTTCTTCGGCTTGGCGGCGGCCTCCGTGATCGCGGCGGCCTGGCGGTCGGCTTCGGCCCGCAGGGCCTCCGCGGCCCCGTGGGCCTTCGCCTCGGCCTGGGCGCGGGCGGCGGCGATGGCCTCCTGACGGGCCTTCTTCCCCGTCCGCTGCTTCTGGGCCTTCTTCGCCGACTTGACCACGTCCTGGGCGGAGGACCTCACGTCCGCGGCCTGGGCCTGCAGCGCCACGCCGGCGCCCTGGGCCTTCGCGGCGATCGCCAGCTGCGCGGCCTTCGCGGCCTCCGCGGCGGATTCTGCGGCCAGCTTGGCCTGTTTCTTCCTCGATGCCATCGGCTCTCCTCGCATCACAGTGGGGTACGACGGCTCCGCAGAACCGTCAGCGCGCGCACACCGGTGCGTCGGCGTGCGCCGCCTGACAGCGAGTCTATACCCGGATTCCCGGTGTCCGAACGAGGCACGCCGACGCGCCTCAGCGCGGCGGCTCCAGCGCGCGGTCGAGGACCTCGTGGATGTCCTGGACGAAGGCGAAGTGGAGCCGGGAGCGCAGGTGCTCGGGGATGTCCTCCACGTCGGCCTCGTTGCGCGCAGGGGCGATGATCTGGGTGACGCCGTTGCGCTGCGCGGCCAGCGCCTTCTCCTTCAGCCCGCCGATCGGGAGGACCTGCCCGGTCAGCGTGATCTCGCCCGTCATGGCCGTGTCGGAGCGGACCGGCCGGCCGCTGAGCAGGGAGACCAGCGCGGTCGCCATCGTGATGCCGGCGCTCGGCCCGTCCTTCGGGATCGCGCCCGCGGGCACGTGGAGGTGGAGGTCGTGGGCGGCGAACCAGCCGTCCTCGAGCGCCGGAGCCAGCTCGCCCACGTGGCCGCGCACGTAGGACAGCGCCGCCTGGGCGCTCTCCTTCATGACGTCGCCGAGCTGGCCCGTCGTCAGCAGCTTGCCGGTGCCGGGCATCGCGGTCGCCTCGACGAACAGCACGTCGCCGCCGACCGGGGTCCACGCCAGGCCGGTCGCGACGCCGGGGCCCCGCGTTCGGCGCTGTGCCTCGGCGAAGAAGCGCCGGCGGCCCAGCAGCTCCCGCGCCTTCGCCTCCCCCACCGACGTCCGCCCGACCTTCCGGGGCGGGTCGGCGTCGAGGTCCTCGGCGGCGGCCCGCGCGACCTTGCGGCAGAGTGCGCCGATCTCCCGCTCCAGGCCGCGGACGCCGGCCTCGCGGGTGTAGTCGGAGATGACGGTGCGCAGCGCCGCGTCGCTGATCGCGATCCACGAGCGCTTCAGGCCGTTCCGCTCGATCTGCCGCGGCACGAGGTACCGCTTGGCGATCTGCAGCTTCTCGTCCTGGGTGTAGCCCGCGAGCGGGATGACCTCCATGCGGTCCCGAAGGGGCCCCGGGATCGTGTCGAGCGTGTTCGCGGTCGTGATGAACATGACCTTCGACAGGTCGAACGGCACGTCGAGGTAGTGATCGCGGAAGGACGAGTTCTG
>JAOPZU010000362.1 GCA_025963955.1 Solirubrobacterales bacterium | reverse complement strand
CGAAATGGGGTCCTCGTCCTGGAAGTCCATGCCGCCCGTGTCGATGAGCGTGAAGCGACGGCCGTTCCACTCGCAGGCGACCTCCTTGCGGTCGCGGGTGATGCCCGCGCGCTCATGGACGACGGCTTCGCGCGTCTGGGTGAGGCGGTTGACCAGCGAGGACTTCCCGACGTTGGGGTATCCGACGACGGCGACCTTCATCGGACGCTCCCGACCAGGCCGGTGATGCGGGCGATGACCTCGTCGAGGGACAGGCCGGTCGTATCGACCTCGATCGCGTCCGCGGCGGGCTTCATCGGGCTGCTCTCGCGGGAGGCGTCGCGCTCGTCGCGCTCCAGCAGCTCGGCGACCGGGATCTCGCGCCGGCGCGCGCGCTCCTCGGGGTCGGCGGTGAGCCAAACCTTGATCTCCGCGTCCGGAGCCACGACGGTGCCGATGTCGCGGCCCTCGGCGACCCAGTCGCCGTCCGCGATGATCTTGCGCTGGAGGTCGACGAGCGTGCTGCGGATCGCCGGGTCGGTCGCGACGCGGGAGGCGGCGAGGCCGGCCTCAGGCGTCCGGATCGCGGTGCTCACGTCCTCGCCGTCGAGCAGGACGCGGTCGCCGTCGAACGCGATGTCGAGGGCGGCGGGGTCGAGCGGGACGTCCGGCCGGGCAGCCGCGCGCAGGCCGACGCAGCGGTACATCGCACCCGTGTCCAGGTAGGTGAAGCCGAGGGCGTCGGCCACCGCGCGGGCGACGGTCGACTTCCCGGCCCCGGCGGGTCCATCGAGGGCAACAAGCATCGGAACAACCTTGGATCTGGCTGTGGCGCGGATCTGCGGCCGAGCAGCGTGGACCGCTAATAATGGCACGGTGGCGTCCCCGGCCCTCCTGCGCCCGCTGCGGCATCGCGACTTCGCGCTGCTGTGGACGGGCCTCACGGCGAGCCTGATCGGGGACGGCATCTTCCTCGTCGCCGTCGCGTGGCAGGTCTACGAGCTCTCCGACTCCCCCGCCGCACTGAGCCTGTTCGGGGTGTCGTGGACGCTCGGGACGGTCCTCTGCCTGCTCCTCGGCGGCGTGGCGGCGGACCGCTTCGACCGGCGCCTGATCATGGTGCTCGCGGACGCCGTGCGGCTCGTCTGCGTGGTCGTCCTCGGCGTCCTGGCGGTGACGGGCGTCATCGAGGTCTGGCACCTGGTGGCGCTCGGCGTCCTCTTCGGCGGCGCGGAGGGCTTCTTCAACCCGGCCTTCGGCGCGCTCATCCCCCAGCTCGTCCCGGCCGGGGACCTCGTGCAGGCCAACGCGTTCCAGGAGCTCGCCCGGCCGCTCTCGATCCGCCTGGCCGGACCGGCGGTCGGCGGGGTGCTCGTCGGCGCGTTCGGGCCGGGCACCGCGCTGCTGATCGACGCGGGGACGTTCGTCGTCTGCATGACGTGCGTGCTGGCCATCACGCCGCGGCCGTTCGCGCCGCCGGACGCGGAGGCCGCGCCGACCTCGATGCGCACCCAGGTGGCCGAGGGGCTGGCGTTCGTCCGCGCGCATGCCTGGCTGTGGGGCACGCTGGTCACCGCGTCGATCTCGCTGCTGTGCTTCTACGGGCCGGTGGAGGTGCTGCTCCCCTATCTGATCCGCAACGACCTGGGCCAGCCCGCGAGCGCGTTCGGCGCCGTGCTCGCAGCGGGCGGCCTGGGCGGGGTGGCCGGGGCGCTCGTCATGTCCCAGCGCGGGCTGCCGGTGGAGCACGTCCGGCTCATGTACCTGGCGTGGGGCCTCGGCCTGCTGCCGATCGCGGGCTACGCGGTCGCTTCCGCCGTCTGGCAGCTGGCCCTGCTGGCGGCGGTCTTCGGCGCGTGCATGAGCGTCGGCACCGTCGTGTGGTCCACGCTGATGCAGACCCGCGTGCCACCCCACATGCTCGGCCGGGTGGGCAGCGTGGACTGGCTCGTGTCCCTCGGCCTGACGCCGATCTCCTTCGCGCTGACCGCGCCGGTCGCCGCCCTGGCCGGGCGCGACGCCACGCTCATCGGGGCCGGCGTCCTCGGGTGCCTCGCGAGCCTCGGGCTGTACGTGGCGGTCGGGGACCTGCGGCGCGACGCGCAGCTGTGGCCGGCCCCGGCGGGGGCCCCGGACGCGCACGCGCGGCCGGCCTGAGCAACGCCCGCCGACCGGGGTCGGCCCAGGGTCGCCTCAGGGTCATTCCCGATAGGCACGGGCCCGGCCGTCCGGCACGGTGACTCCCAGCTGGTTCACTGCAAAGGAGACACCCGATGGACACCGACCCCACCACCCCGCTCGACCCGCCGCCCGCCCCGTCCGCACCGCCGCGGCAGCTGCTGCGCACCCCGTCCGAGGACCGCGTCCTGGGCGGGGTGGCGGCCGGCCTCGGCCGCTACTTCGCGGTCGACCCGATCCTCTTCCGCATCGGCTTCGCCGTCACCGCGTTCGTCGGCGGGACCGGGATCTGCGCCTACCTCGCCCTCCTGCTGTTCGTCCCGGCCGACGACGGCAGCGCAGACCCGCAGGCCATCCTGCGTCCCACGCGCCGGACCTTCGTGCTGGGCGGCGCCGCCGCCGTGGCCGCCGTCGGCGGGGTCGTGCTCGCGCTGGCCGGGGCCTGGGCCACCGCCGTGGGCGCCGGAGCC
>JAOPZU010000309.1 GCA_025963955.1 Solirubrobacterales bacterium | reverse complement strand
GGGGTCGGGCTCTTCGGCTTCGACCAGTTGCTGCCGCAGGACGGACGGGTGGCGGCGTCCATCTGGAGCTGGGCGGACGGACAGCCCTCGGCCGCAGCCGGTCCGTGCGCGTTCCAGCAGCCGGACGGACGCTGGGCGACGGCTTCGTGCGCCGCTCGGCACCCGGCGGCGTGCGTCCGCGGGACGCGCTGGACGGTGACGGGCCGGGCGGTGTCCTTCGGCGCCGCACGAGCAGCCTGCCGGGCGGCCGGAGCGCGTTTCGCGGTGCCGCGGTCGGGCCTGCAGGACGAGCAGCTGCGGGCAGCGGCTCCGGGGCGCGCCCCGGTCTGGCTGGCGTACCGCACGAGCCGCACCGCCGGGGCCGCCACCGTCCGGGCGTACGCGCGCTGCCGGAAGCTCGTGCGGGTTCCTGCGGTCTGGTGCTCGGTGCGGGGTCAGCGGGGAGGCGGCGCCTCCGCCCGCCTGGTCCGCGGAACGACGGAGTTGGCCCAGGCACGGACCGTGCTGCGAGCGGGCCGCGGAACCCTCGTCCTGCGTCCGCGCGCGTTGCCCGCCGGCCGCTACCGCGTCGTCCTGCGCGTCGCGGGCCGCACCCTCATCCGGCGGCTGGACCTGATCCGCCACCGCTGAGCACGGGAAGGGCTACCATCCCCTTCGCGCGGGTGTAGCTCAGTTGGTAGAGCGTCAGCCTTCCAAGCTGAATGTCGCCGGTTCGAACCCGGTCGCCCGCTTTCCAGAAAGGCCCTCATTTGCAGGGCCTTTCCTCGTTCCGGGCTCAGGGCGCGTGCCGGTCGTCGCAAGGGCGTAGCGCGAGGGCGTAGCACTCTCGTGGTTGAGGTGCCGGCGCCGCAGCGGGCACGAGCCCAGGTCGCCGCTGGCCGCCGTTGATGTCGAAAGCCTGAGGGCCCTACGGCGGGCGCGCCGGTCACCGCTTGTTGGCCAGCTCGAGAGTTCGCTCTGTCAGCCGCCTCCCGAGGCCGACCAGCTCGCCGAGACCCTCCGGAGCGTCGCCTCGCTCAGCCGCCTGCAGGTCCTCTACGCTCTCAGCGCCGGCGAGCTGACCGTCGACGAGCTCACCGCCGCCTGCGGCCCGAGCCAGAGCGCCACCTCCCACACCTACGGCTGCTGCGCGCCGTGCCCTGGTGCGGCCACCACGGTCAACTGCGTCGCGCCGTGGATCATCGCCACCGGGGCGTCCAGCGGATGCTCGCCGAGTCGGAGCAGTTCAGCGCGACGTGGAACGCGATGGTGAAGGAGGCGGTCGACCTGATCCCGGTCGGTCGGCCCGGAACCATCGAGGAGGTCGCCTCGGTCGTCCGCTTCCTCCTCTCCGCGGAGGCGTCCTTCGTCACCGGGCAGATCATCAGCGTCAACGGCGAGACAACATGTCTGACGGAAGAGTTCCTCTCCGCGGAGGCCGCTGCTCGACGCGTGGCAGATGCGGGCGCCGCAGTGGTCGCCACGTCCACTACACCCCCTACGGCCATCACGTACCTGATCTCCTCGCCGCGATCCGCCGTCAACCCGGGCATCTCACCCCCCGCCCCAAGCCGCATCTTCTCCGGTAGGCAGCGTTGCTCGGAACTAGCCTCGATCCGCCCGCACGTCCAGATTACGCCGGCGCCTGCGCTCCCCACCGCAACGCGCAGAAGCCGCGCGGACGCGCAAGGTGGAATCTCAGCCTCAGCGTTCGGACGGGCGACTGATGGTCGGAGCGTCTTGGCCCGCTCGGTGTTGAAGCCCCGGCGCAGGGTCCGGTACCGTTTTACGAGGTGTTCGTTCGTGATGGGGCGGACGCTGAGGAGGAGCGGCCTGGTGCTGATGCCATCTCCATTGGGGGTAGCCGGAACCAGCTGGAACGCGCAGCACGGACTCGACGTTCGGTTGCCAGAGAAGCGATGCCTGAATCCAGCAAGATCACCCCGTTTACCATCACGACGTGCTCGCGCGATGACGCGTTGGTGTTGTCTGTGACCGGTGAGGTGGACATCGCCACCGTGTCGGCGCTGCAAGCCGCGGTCACAGAGGTTGTGTCGGACACCTCGCAGCCACGGGTTGTGCTGGACCTCGGCGCCGTCACGTTCATGGACTCCACCGGCGTGAAATCCGTGGTCTCCATGGACCGTCAGCTGCGCGCGCAGGACCGGGAGCTGCTGGTCCTGCCGGGACCCTCGCCGGTACGTCGGATCTTCGAAGTGATGGGCATCCTCGACCGCCCCGGCTTCGACGGCCTGGCGTGGCGGTGACGCTGCACCGCAGCGTGCCTCCGCTGACGCCTAAGCCGGTCAGGCCGTTGGCGCGCACACGCTCTACGCGGTGATCGGGTCCGGGGACGCCCGGCGCGGGTACCGCCTGACAAATGGACGCCAAAAGCAAGCGCAGCTTTCCGGCCGTGCCGCGAAGCGTCGCGCTCGCTCGTCGGTGGGTCACGCGCACCTTGGGGCTTAGCGGTGAAGCGTCGGAGGATGTCGCTATCTGCGTGTCCGAGTTGGTGACCAACAGCCTGCTGCACTCTGGGCTTTCCGGACATGGCGAGATCGTTGTGACCGCCGCGCGAACACCGAAAGCAGTGCGCATCGAGGTCTGCGACGAGGGCATCGGCTTCAAGGAGGCCTCGGCCGCCGGCCAGCGCGTGGACGGCGGTCATGGCCTGGACATCATCGCCGCCATAAGCACGAACTGGGGGGTCCACTCCGACGGATTCACCGCAGCGTGGTTCTCGTACACGCTGGCGGCCTGACCCATCTCAGCGGCGAGCAACCCACCGGGTTCGGTGCCATCTTCCGTCACGTGGGTTGCCACCGCACGCACGGGCTGCGACTGCCGGAGGTCGTCAACCACGCAAGAGGACGCCGACATCGGGTGGTCGCGTACCCGGCGCGGCTGGACGTGCCCGGCAGGTAGGCCGTCTTCGCGCGGAACAGCTCGAAGCTGCAGCGACGTGGCAGCGGTCGACGTCCAGCTCCGGAAGCGAGGCCGTGCGACGACTGCCGGCGTTAGCCGTGATGACGCCGCGCGTGGCGGCCGTCTCGGGAGTCACGAGCGTCCGAGAAGACCATCAGCGGGAGGGGCTAATTAGCCCGGCGGCACCTTGTGCATCTAGTCTGTTCTTGCTTCCGCTGTGCATCCCCGCTGCTTTGGCGGGAGACAACGAGGCGCCGACGGGTTTCCGGTTGTGCCCGCTGAGCTCGCGCTATTGGACGTGCTCGAGCTGGCCGAGGCATCGATTGCTGGCGGGCCTTCGATGGGTCGCGCGCTGACAGGCGAGATCTTGACGGTGAAGCGCTGACCCCGAAGGGACTGCAGGTCAGCGACTCGGAGACCGTTAGGCGGGCAAGCCGAGGAACGAGGCGTTCTCCTAGACAGCAACTCCTCCGCCGGGCGCTTGGGCATCGATGAGTTCATCTCGTTTTAGCCCCACCCGCGGCACCACGGAGCCGGATGGTGCGCACCCGAGGAACGAGCAGTCGCTTAAGGCGCATGCTCCCTATCTGCCGCTGCCCGAACGCGCGCCTTCGGCCGCTCCGCCGCCGGCCGTATATCCGCTCCGAGACCGGAGGCGTTTGTTAACAAACGCAACGCCCATCGGTTCAAGCAGGCCACGCTCGTTTCGGGCGCCGGCTCAGTCCTGCCTGCCGTCGAGAACCGTCGCCGCGCGGGCCCATCTGATCCGGACGAAAGCCGTGATCGGCGGCTGCGGCGCAAACAGGGCGGGCCAGCGCTTTCGTCGCGGTCGCGATAGCTGCGTGATTGGCGAGGAGTGTCGCCGTCGAGCTTGCCCCCCCGCTGTACATCGACCGCCTCCCAGATGCTGTACTACCGGCCGCGCCGCAGCAGACGGTTGACCGGCGTTGCCAGCAGCCGTGGGAGCAGCTTCGGGCCGGGGACGACGATGAGCCCGAGCTGTGAGAACAGCGTCACCGCATCGAGCTGGAACCAGTGCTCGGCGACCCGGCCGTCGACCATGCGGTTCATCTCGATGCCGCCGAAGCGCACTTTTCGGCCCGTCGGTGGCAGGCCGTTGAACGGGCCGGTGTGCGTCCCGGTGAACAGGATGCGCTGTGCGACCATGTGCTCGTCGGCTGCGGTGTCGAGCACCTCCAGGTGCAGGTCCGGGAACCCCGCGCGGAATCCGTCGAGGAACGCGAGCCAGGCGGTCGAGTTGAGCACGTCAGTGCCGAGGCTCTCCGGCGTGTGGGCGGTGTAGTCGGGCGTCCGCAATGCGGACTCGCGCGTGTGGTCTCCTGCGTTGAACGCAGCGATCCAGTCGATCGCGTTGACGCGGTTACGTTCGGCGACGTTCGCGTCCCCGGTCGTGATCTTGTTCTCGGCCATGTCAGGAGGGGATGCCAGGAGGGCCGAGGATCTCGATGCCGTGCGCGGCAGCCGCGCGGCCCAGCGCCTCCATGTCCGGCGGCTCGCTCGCCGGCGGCGGGAGCTCGAGCGCCTGCGCCGGCTCGCCGACGGTGCGCACGAAGCTCTCAAACCCGGCGGGCTCGGCGACCAAGACGAAGCGGGCGACGTCGGAGCTCACGATGAACGTGTGCGGCACGTCCTTCGGGCCGTACACGAAGGAGCCGGCCGGCGCGACGATGACCTGGCCGTCGATCCAGAAGGTCAGCTCGCCGTCCATGATGTAGAACCATTCGTCCTCGTTGCGGTGCACGTGCAGCGGGGAGCCCGTGCCGCGCGGTGCGAGCGTCTCGGAGACGCCGACCCGGCCGCCGGTGGCTTCAGCGGACGCCTTGATCGTCGCGAGCTGGCCGAGGAACCAGATCGCCTCGCCTTGGTCGGGGCCGTGGAAGATGGGTGCGATGGTGCTAGTCATGGGCTGCTCCTGGCAGGTCGCCGGTTCGCGGCGTTCGGCGTCAGGCAACAGTGCCCGTCGCGCACGTCAGCCTGCCTGGTTCGCAGGGCTCTAGCAAGAGCTACGGGGTGGCTGAGAGCCGCGCCGCTTCGCCTCGGGGCGGATGCTCGGGGCGGTTGCTCGACGCACGCCGGAGGAATACGGTTCACGGCGTGGCCGGGGCAGACACCATCGACGTCGGACCGTTACAGATCAGGTTTCTGGTGGAGAACGACGCGCTGTCGATGTTCGAGTGCCACGTCCCTCCTGGTGGGCGCGTACCGGCGCCGCACAGCCATGACGCCTTCGAGGAGACGATCTACGGGCTATCCGGGACCACGTTCTTCACCGTGGGTGACGAACGGCACGCTCTGACCCACGGCCAGGCGGTGTACGTCCCGCGCGGCCTGGTGCACGGCTTCGACGTCGGCAATGAGGGCGCCGTGTTCTTAGCGGTCGCAACCCCGGGCGTGTTCGGCTCCGCCTACTTCCGCGAGCTCGGCCGGGTCATCGCTGCTAGTGCCGGTCCCCCAAACCCGCAAGACATCATGAGCGTCATGCGCCGCCACGGGCTGACCCCCGCGTCGCCCAACTGATCCGCCTATTCGAGCGAGTTCGCTCGCCGATCCAGATGGTCACCACCGCCCCCGGCATGCCAGCCGAGGCCAACAATGCAGCAAAAAGCGCGAGTCGGCCAAAGCGCTGCGCGAGACGCCGGACTTCGTCCCTCACCTCGCCAAAGTGATGCCCGAGGCTGTCACCGTCAGCGAGGTCCGGCACTCTCGCGAGCAGTGGCAGCGGCGGTTCGACGCGCCTGTGCGGCCTCATCTCCCACCCGACGCGGCCGAATTCGAGGATGTACTTAGTTGGTTGACAGGGCAGTGCGCAAGCGGTGGGATTGCGGTTCCCAGGGTCTATCGGCCCGCGTCCTCACCTAAGGGGTTTCATGCGTATTTCCCGGCCTTCTCCCTCCATGGCTGTCGCCCTGAC
>JAOPZU010000287.1 GCA_025963955.1 Solirubrobacterales bacterium | reverse complement strand
CGCTCCGTCACGGGCCACGAGGACCTCGCCGACGCCGCAGACGGCCGGCCGGCCCATCCCGCGGGCGACGACGGCGGCGTGGCTCGTGCGGCCGCCGCGGCCGGTCACGATGGCGACCGAGGCGATGAAGCCGTGGACGTCCGCGGGCGAGGTCGTCGGGCGCACGAGGACCACGTCCTCCCCGGCCTGGGCCCGGACCTGCGCCCGTCCGGCGTCGAAGACCGCGGCGCCGACGGCTGCCCCGGGTGAGGCGGCGAGGCCGCGGGCGAGCACGTCCTCCGTCGGGGCCTCCGCGGCGAAGCGCGGGGCGCTCGCGCCCTCCAGCTGCTCGTCCGTCACGAGCGCCGCGGCAGCGGCGGGCTCGAGCAGGTTCTCGGCCACCGCGTCGGCGGCGAAGCGCACGGCGGCGCGGCCGGAGCGCTGCGCGGGGCGGAACTGCAGGATCCACAGCCGCCCCTCCTCCACGGTGAACTCGCACTCGACGAGGTCGCGGGCGCTGCGCTCGAGCCCCTCCAGGACGCGGACGAGCTCGGCGTGCACCTCGGGCAGCCGCTCGGCGAGCGCGTGCAGGTCCTCCGGATCGGCGGTCCCGGCGACGACGTCCTCGCCCTGGGCGTCGAAGAGGACGTCCCCGTAGGCCCCCGGCGCCCCCGTGGACGGGTCGCGGGAGAAGGCGACGCCGCTGCCGGAGGTGGGCCCGCGGTTGCCGAAGACCATGCTCTGGACGACGGCGGCCGTCCCGATCTGCGGGTCGATGCCCCGGTGGGCGCGGTAGGCGTCGGCCCGCGGGGAGCGCCAGGAGCGGAAGACCGCCTCCAGGCACTCGTCGATCTGCGCGCGCGGGTCCTGCGGGAACGGCGTGCCCGCCGCGGCGATCAGGTCCTTCAGGACCCGGACGGTGCCGCGCGCCCTGGCGGCCTCGTCCTCCCCCTCGGGCACGGCGTCGAAGAGCGCGTCCTCGATGTCTGCCCGCGGCAGCCCGCGCACCGTGTCCGCGTAGCTGTCGAGCAGGCGCTCGTAGCTGCTCCAGGCAAACTGCGGGTCGCCCGTGCGGGCGGCCAGCGCCTCCACCACGGCGTCCCCCAGACCGACGTTGAGGATCGTGTCCATCATGCCCGGCATGGAGACCGGCGCGCCCGACCGGACGGAGACCAGCAGCGGGGCCTCCGGGTCCCCGAGCCGGCGGCCGAGCTCGCGCTCGAGCCCGGCGAGGGCGGCGTCGATGTCCGCGTCCAGCCCCGCCGGGAGCGCGCCGTCCGCCAACCACGCGCGGCCGACGGGCGTGCCGAGGACGAAGCCGGGCGGGACGGGCAGCCCGAGCTGCACCATCCGCACCAGGCTCGCGCCCTTGCCGCCGAGGACGGCGCGGTCGGGCTCGACGGGATCGGTGAAGGTGACGAGGCTCATCAGTAGCTGCCCTCCTCTTCGCGGGTGATCCCCTGCGTCATCAGGTAGTCCTCGTGCAGCTCCATCCACACGGTGTGGACGGACTCGCGCAGCGGGCTGAGGACGTAGTCCTCCTCCCCGGCCAGCGCGCGCCCCAGCGCGACGGACAGACGCTCGTCGTAGCGGGCGAAGCGCGGCAGGACCTTCGCCGTGCGGCGCACGGCCGGGCGGGCGCGGTCCACGAGGTCCTCGAGCTCGGACAGCAGCCGGGCGCGCTGCTCGGCGCCGCCGGACTGCCACGCCACGCAGAGCACCTTGAGCTTGCCGTTCACCGTCAGGAAGCGGTCGTAGGCGGGGGCCACGGCGGCGCGGTCGAAGGAGGCCCGCTCGGCCGCCAGCAGCTGCTCGTGGCCGGTGCGCCCGGTGTCCGTCAGCATCCAGCCCGCGGGCGTGGAGACGATGAGGCCCGCGGCCTCCAGCGCTGCCGCGTCCTCCGGAGCCTCGGTGAGCATCCCGCGCAGCGCGAGGGCGTGCAGCGTCGGGAACGCGGACGGGTCCGGGGGCTCGGGCGCGCTCGGCAGCGGCGGGAACCCGGCGCCGGTCAGGAACAGCCGCGGGATGAGCGCGGCGGCGGTGCCGTCCCGCACGAGGGCGTAGTAGGCCTGCGAGGTGACCGGGTCGATCTCGAAGAAGTCGTGCTCCTCCACGAGCTGGTCCCAGACCCCGGCCGCGCGGGCGTAAGGCAGCAGGAAGTCGGTGTAGTAGACCTTGGCGCCGGCCATGATCTTCTCCCGCTTGGACATCCCCGCGATGTGCGGGTAGAGGCGGCTGCAGCCCTCGTCGCAGAGCACCTGGATGCGGCGCATCTCGTCCGGGTCCAGCAGGCGGACCTCGTCGGCCGGGGTGTTCCAGCGGTCCCGCGCGTAGACCGCCGCGCCCTTCAGGTGCTTGAGGTAGTTCGACGGCTCGGTGAACAGCGTGCCGATGTCCACGAGCTGGAGGTCCAGCGGCTCGTCCGGCTCGAAGTACATCGCCTGGGTCACCGCGTACGGCAGCCCCGGCGCGAGCTGGCCCCACTGGTAGGCCTCCTCCTGCAGGAAGTGGTCGCGGACGATGACGAAGCCGCCGTCCGCGGTCGGGTAGGGCCCCGTGTCCGACAGGCCGGCCCGGTTGTCGAAGTGCAGCAGGAAGCCGAGCATCTCGGTGCTGGCGGAGAAGCGCTGGAAGTCGCGGCGCTGCTCGGGCTCGGTGAAGCGGGTGTGCTCGTCGTGGAAGCGCTCGAGCCAGGAGTCCTCCAGCAGCGGCGCGCGGTAGCCCCGCATGGAGGTGAACATCTCCCCGCCGCCCCACTGCCCGTGGTAGAGGCGGCGCTGGAAGGCGAAGCCCTCGCGCAGGTCCTCCGGGCGGTCCTCCCCCAGGCCGAGCTCGAGCGCCACCCCGCGGCCGAAGGCGACGGCGAAGCCGAGCGCCCAGGTGTGCAGGAGGTTCGCCTTCGTGCCGATCTCGCGGCGGGAGGCGCGGCCGAGCTCGACGACGCCGTCCGCCCCGACCGCGTCCGTGATGAGGCGCAGGAACTGCGGGTAGCGCTGCCAGATCTGCACGAAGGAGATCGACTCGTACTCCTGCCGTGGGATGAGGCCCGACTCGCCCTCGGTGGCGCGGGCGGCCAGGCAGTCCCACATGTTCCAGCCGGCGTAGCGGGAGAGGTCGTTGACCTCGGCGTCGCTCAGCGCGCGGCGGACGGAGGCGTCGTCGAGGTGCAGCACGCCGGTGCTGAGCGAGGCGCGCAGCTCCGCGTCGCCGACCGACCCGTGCGGGACCTCGCCGCCGAAGCGCTCCAGCAGCACCTGGATCTGCGCGAGGGTCTCCGCGTCCATGGCCGGCGGCGCGGTCGGCGTCCCCTCCTCCGCCACGGGCGCGCCGGGCTCGATGAGCACGTGGCCCTGCGGGGCGGCCGAGATGTCCAGGCGGACGATGGCGCCATCGGCGGGAATGACCTCGCCGCGGGCGCTGCGGACGCCGCGCTCGAAGCTCACGCCCATGACGCACGGGATGCCGTACTCGCGGGTGAGGATCCCGAGGTGGCTCTCCGGGGCGCCCTGGAGGGTGAGCACGCCCTTGACGCCGGCGTTGAGCGCCGGCGTGAGGAACGTCGTCGTGCCGCCGCGCACGAGCACGATCGTCTCCGGCGCGGTGCCGGAGGCCACGAAGTCCATGACGGCCTTCGGGGAGTCCAGCCAGCGCACCGGCCCCTCCACGGGGTGCTTGTCGGTGAACACCGTCAGGCCCGTGCCGATGGGCTCGAACGTGCTTTCGGACATCGCTGCTCCTCCTGGGGTGGCGGCCGTGGCCGTGGTGGTGGTGGTGGACGTCGGGCCCGGGGCCGTCATGCGATCGCCCCGGCGATGGCCGTCTCGGTGACCTGGGCGCCCGTCAGGACGGCGGAGACGCGGCCGTCGGCGATGCACACGACCTGGTCGCAGAGCGCGACGAGCTCGTCGGGCTCGCTGGAGGCGACGACGACGATGCGCTCGTGCGCGAGCTCTCGCACCGCACCCCAGAGCTCGGCCCGGGCGCGGACGTCGACGCCCACGGTCGGCTCGTCGAGCACGAGGATGCGGGCGTCGGCGGCGATCAGGCGGGCGACGAGCGCCCGCTGTTGGTTGCCCCCGGAGAGCACGCTGATCGGCCGCCCGGCGTCGCCCTTGACCGAGAGCGCGGCGAGCGCCTCGGCGACCCCGTTCTCCTCCTTCTCTGCGCGCAGCAGACCCATCCGGCCGAACCACGAGCCGAGCGCGCCGATGCTGACGTTCGTGCGGATGCTCATCGTCGCGAAGGCGGCGCGGGTGCGGTCGCCTGGCAGGTAGCCGATCGACCGCTTCAGCGCGTCCGCGGGGGTGCGCAGCGTCAGGGCCTCGCCGTCGAGCACGACCTCGCCCGCGACGGGCGACTGCGCGCCGACGAGGAAGGCGACGAGCTCGGTCACCCCCGAGCCGAGCAGGCCCGTGATCCCGGTGACCTGGCCGCGCGGGGCGCGCAGGTCGACGTCGTGGACGCGGGCGCCGTGCACGCCGCGGAGCTCCAGGGCGGACCCCAGGTCGGCCTCGGCCACCTCGGGCGAGCCCGCGGCCGTCGGGATGCTGACGCCCGCGGGGACGCCGGTGAGCAGCTCCACGAGGCGGTCCTTGCTGAGCTGGTCGCGCTCCAGGGTCTCCACGACCCGGCCCTCCCGCACGCAGCTGACGCGGTCGGAGAGCTTGGCGACGGCGGACAGGTGGTGGGAGACGAAGACGATCGTCAGCTCGCCGCCCGCCAGCCGCCGCACCGCGTCGCCGACGAGCTCGGCCTCGTGCGTGGCCAGGCCGGCCGTCGGCTCGTCGAGGATGAGCAGCCGCGCCTTGCGGTGCACGGCCCGCGCCATCATGAGCATGCGCTGGTGGGCGGCGGAGAGCGATCCGGCCTGGGCGTCCGGGTCGATGTCGAGGTCGAGGAC
>JAOPZU010000276.1 GCA_025963955.1 Solirubrobacterales bacterium | reverse complement strand
CGGCCCGGGCGACTACCGCCCGGGCCGCGTCTCCCTCACGAGCCGGTGGTCGCGGTCGTCGTCGTGGTCGGAGCGTTCTTGCAGAAGGTGGCCGTGTCGTAGCGCTTCTTGCACTCCGTCTTGGCCTTCCACTTCTTCTCGACCTTCTCCTGCCACTTCTCGGCCGACTCCTGCGGCTTCGTCTGCGCCAGCTGCTGCTTGATCGCCGCCTGGACCTCGGCGAACTGGACGGTGCGGGCGGGCGTGATCTTGTCGACGCGCACGACGTACCAGCCGGCGCTGCCCTTGACCGGGGCGGAGACCTGCGTCGCGGCGGTGGAGAAGGCGGCCCGCTAGAAGGCGGCGTCGCGCTGGCCCTTGACGACCTGCGTGAGCTTGCCGCCGGCGGCCTTCGTCGTCGCGTCGATCGAGTACTTCTGCGCGACGGTCGCGAAGGCCGCGCCGCCGTCGAGCTCGGACTTCGCGGCGTTGGCGTTCGCCTCGCTGGAGGCCAGGACGACGTGGACCTCACGGGACTCGGCGCCGAGCTTGGCCTTGTTGTCGTCGAAGTACTTCTTGACGTCGGCGTCGGTGACGGGGCCCGCCGCGTTGACGGCCTTCGTCTGCATCTTCTGCAGCTCGAGGCCCTGCTTGACGAGCGTCTTGAAGATGTCGGGCTTCAGGCCGGTCAGCTTCTCGAACTTCGCGAGGTTCGCCTTGCCGCCGATCTGCGAGGTGTAGGCGGCGTCCAGCTGCGCGCCGACCTCCGCGTCGGAGACGGTGACCTTCTCGTCCTTGGCCTCCATGCCGAGGACGGCCGCCGAGAGGACCTGCTGGATCGCGGAGTCCTTCACGGCCTTCGGGACCGCCTGGCAGGCCTGCTGCAGGACGGCGTCGGTGGCCTGGGCCTTCTGCGCGGCCGGCACGACCGCCAGGATCCGCTGCTTGCAGTCGGTGAACGGCGCCTTGAACTCGACGAGCTTCGGCGTCGCCGACTTGAACAGCGTGTTGTTCGTGACCTGCTGGCTGGCCGCCATCTGCTGGTACTTCAGGCTGTCGTCGTAGGACGCCTGGGAGATCGTCGTATCGCCCACCTTGGCGATCGCGTCGTCTGGGATCCCCCCGCCACAACCGGTCAGGAGGGCCACCCCCGGGAGCCCTATGGCACAGGCGACGAGGGTCGTGACGACGGGCAGACGGCGAGACATCACCCGGCAGGCTAACCATCAAACATCAGTCTTTGATCAGCGCCGTGTGAGAGACGGCACGGTATGGACCTCTCGGCGCGCCGCCGCGCACCGGATCGGGGGCCCGGCCGACCCGGCCGCCCGGCCTACGGCACCAGTGCCTTCGGGGTCTCCCCCGCGCCGAGCTGCGGGTCGCTCTCGGCCGCCCGCAGCTCGTAGCCCGCACGGGCGGACGGGTCGGCGTCGATCAGGGCCCTGTCGGCGCCCAGCGCCCGGGCCACGCCCTCGCGGCCCCGGCGCGGCAGCACGCTGATCACCGTGTTGGCGACCCCGGCGGACTTCGGCACGAAGACGTCGAATCGCGGGACCTTCAGCGCCTCGACGATCGCGTCGGCGACGTCCTCCGGCGTCACCTTCTTCACGCCGCGGGTGTCCTTCGTGCCCGCCGCGAGCTCGGTCTGCACGATCGCCGGCATCACGCACGTGACGTCCACCGGGACGCCCGCGTGGTGCAGCTCGCCGCGGATGGACTCCGAGAGCCCGACCACGAAGTGCTTCGTGCCGCAGTAGGTCGCGGCGCCCGCGAACCCGGCCTTGCCGGCCATCGACGCGACGTTCACGAGGTGCCCGCGGCCCCGGGCGACGAACCGCGGAAGGACCTCCTTCGCGCAGTTGACGACCCCCATCACGTTGATGTCGATCTGCCGGCGGGTGCTCTCGTCGGACTCCTCCAGGAAGGTGCCCAGCGGCATGATCCCGGCGTTGCTGTCGAAGACGTCGATCGGGCCGAGATCGCGCTCGACCCCCTCGACGAACGCCCGGACCGACTCGCGGTCCACGACGTCCAGCGCGTAGGCGCGGACCTCCACCCCGACGCCGCCGCGGCCGGGGAGCGCGGCGCGGAGCTCGTCCGCCGTCGCCTCCGCGACGGCCAGGTCGAGGTCGCCGATGCCGACCTTCATGCCCTCGCGCAACAGCGCGCGGGCCGTCTCCTTGCCGATCCCCCGGGCGCCGCCGGTGATCGCGGCCGTCCGACCGACCAGGACTCGGGGCTGCTGTCGTGCCATCTGGGTCTTCCTCCTCGGCCGCCGTCGGGCGACCCGTTCTCGAAGGCGCCGAACATGACGCCTCCGTCATGTTTGACACTAGACCTGTCGGGGTGCGGGGCGCAAGGGCGGGCGCCGACCACGGGACGCAGACCGGCGGGCGGGTACGGGGTCGGGGTCCCCGGCATCATCCGGGTCGACCATCCCGAGGAGGACCGTGCCCCACCCCATCGACCTCACCGTCGCCCCGCTCGACGAGCTCCTGCGTCGCCGCAGCGAGAAGGGGGCCGGCTGCGCGCCCGGCGTCCTCTCGTCGACGATCGCCGAGATGGACTTCCCGCTGGCCGCGCCGGTGGCCGATGCGCTCCGCGGCGCGATCGGCCGCAGCGACCTCGGGTACGCGTCGGAGGCGATCCCGGAGCTCGCGGCCGCGTTCACGGACTTCGCCGCGCGCCGGCTGAACTGGCGCGTGGACCCGGCGCAGGTGTCGGTGATCCCGGACGTCATGGTCGGCGTGGGCGCGCTCGCCACGGTCCTCGCCGGCGACGCCCGCGCGGTCGCCTTCGCCTCACCCGCCTATCCGCCGTTCTTCGGCAACCCGCCCCGCGCCGGCCTCGACGTCCGGCCCGTCCCGCTGCGGGACGGCGGCGAGCTCGACCTCGACGCGCTGCACGCCGAGCTCGCGACCGGGACGACGGTCTTCCTGCTCGCCAACCCGCACAACCCGACCGGCCGCGTCCTCCCGCGCGCGGAGCTCGAGGCGATCGCAGAGACCTGCGCGGCCCACGACGCCTGGGTCCTCGCCGACGAGATCCACGCCCCGCTCGTCCTCCCCGGCGCCGTCCACACGCCGTGGCTGGAGGTCTCCGACGCGGCCCGCGAGCGCGGCGTCTCGCTGATCTCGGCCTCCAAGGCGTTCAACCTCGCCGGTCTGAAGGCCGCGCTCCTGGTCACGGCCTCGGACCGCGCGCGCGACGTCGTCGCCGGCCTGCCGCCGCTGTCGGACCACACCGGCCTGCTCGGGGTCCTCGGCGCGGAGGCCGCGTTCGCCCACGGCGATGCGTGGCTCGACGCCGTCCTGGCGCAGTTGGACCACAACCGCACCCTCCTCGGGGAGCTCCTCGCGACCGCCCTCCCGGACGTCCGCTGGACCCCGCCGGAGGGGACGTACCTCGCCTGGCTGGACTGCCGCGCGCTCGGCCTCGGCGACGACCCCTCCGCGGCGTTCCTGGAGCGCGGGCGCGTCGCGCTGGGCACCGGCCCGCGCTACGGCGCGGAGGGCGCGGGCTTCGTCCGGCTGAACTTCGGCACGAGCCCGGAGCTCGTGGAGGAGGCCGTCAGGCGGATGGCCGCGACGCTCTGAGCACCGCGCGGTCCGGCCGGCCGCGAGCGCTCGGACTCAGGGCCGCGGCTCGCCGCCCCACGCCGCGCCGTCGCGCTCCACACCCGATCCCCCGAGCACCGTCCGCACGGTCATCGCGAGGATCCGCGCGTCGACCCTGAGGGTCCGGTGGGCGACGTACCAGCGGTCGAACTCGATCCGCTCGGGCCACGAGAGGCTGGTGCGGCCCTGGACCTGCGCCCAGCCGGTGAGGCCCGGACGGACGAGCAGCCGCTCGACCTGACGCTCGTCGTAGCGCTCGATCTGCACCGGGACGGTCGGCCGGGGCCCGACGATCGACATCTCCCCGCGCAGGACGTTCACGAACTGCGGCAGCTCGTCGACCGACGTGCGGCGCAGCAGGCGGCCGAGCCGCGTGATCCGCGAGTCCCCCTGCACGATCGCGAGGCCGGCACCCATCGTCTCGGCGCCCCGGACCATCGTGCGGACCTTCAGGACCTCGAACTCGCGCCCGTCGAGGCCGACGCGGCGCTGGCGGAAGATCGGGCTGCCCGGCGACTCCAGCCGAACGACGAGCAGCACCAGCGCCAGCGGCACGGCGAGGACGAGCAGCGCGACGCCGGACACGAGCACGTCGAACGCCCGCCGCACGAGGTCGGCGGCCCGCGCGCCGTGCGGGCC
>JAOPZU010000228.1 GCA_025963955.1 Solirubrobacterales bacterium | reverse complement strand
GAGCAGACCGAATGGCTTGACCGGCTCGCCCAGGTTCCCGGGATCGAGTGCCACGTCTGGCGGCCGAGCTCGTTCGACGTCCTGCACGACCGCCTCGCGCGCGGGCGCGTGAAGGCGCAGCCCATCTACCGGCAGGAGGAAGCAGCATGAGCCGGCGTCCTCGCATCCGCAGCATCAAGCCCGAGGCATGGCAGGACGAGCGCCTCGGAGGCGTCTCCCGAGACGCCCGACTTCTATGGGTCGCCCTCATCACCCTGGCTGACGACGACGGGCGCTTCCGCGCCCTGCCCGCCCTGATCCTCGGGCACGGCTTCCCGTTCGATAAGGACGCCCCGAAAAAGCTCGACGGCTGGCTCGCTGAACTCGACCACGCCGGGCTCATTCGCCTCTACACGGTCGGCCAGCACGCCTACGGCGTCTTCCCTACCTGGGCGCAGAACCAGCGCATCTCCAAGCCGACTCCGAGCGTGCTTCCGGCGCCGCCCGCTCCGTTGCGAGTCGTGGAAGAAGTGAGGAACGCGGCATGACCTATTCCGCGACTAACTGCGGAATCGTTCCGCACCTGCCTGCGGTCACGCGCGCGGACCCGCGCGATCGCGGATCGGATCGGATCGGAGTACTGCCTTTGAAAGGTGGTCTTAGCTCCGTCGTTGTAGGGCTCGTCGCTTGCGGCGTCCGTCGGCCTAAGACCGATGATTCCGGGAGGGCTGCTTGATGGCGGCTTCTGTTTCTGAGCGTGAGGCTGCCCGGGAGGCGTGGTGGATGGGCACGGAGCGCGCGGCCCGTCCGTTGACTGCGAACGAGCTGCACACGCAGCACATGGCGAAGCTTGCTGCGGGCTACGAGTCGGAGACGGTCGCGTGCTCGGACTGGCTGCTTTCGATCTGTCCTGCGCTGCGGACCCCCGGCGGGTTGGCGTGCGGGTTCGCGATCGAGGCGGCTAAGGCGTTGAAGCGGCAGCACCCGGAGTGGAAGGCGGGCGAGCTGTTCCGGGCGGTGCTGGCGTATCGCAACGGGCGCCTGGCGGCGATGGGTGCAGCGGACCTGATCGTGGAGCCGGCCGATGCTGAGGCGGTGGCGGCATGACGCGCGCTTCCGCGATCATCGCCGCGCTTGAGGCCGCTGGCGAGCGAGGCTGCACCACCGCCGAGCTCTGCCAACCAGACGTCGGCGGCGTCCGCTTCGGTGGCCGCATCGATGAGCTGCGCAAGGCGGGCTACATCATTCGCGAGTCGCGCATCCGGCAGGGCTCGCACCGCTACGTCCTCGCCGGCGTCGAAGCACCCGCCCCGCAGCCCGCGGAGCCTGCCCCGACGCCGATCCGGTCGATCCGCGGCCGCCGGATCGATCAGACCGTTGTGGTCGCCGCCTGCTACGGCTGCCTTACGAACCACCCGCGCGGCTTCAAGTGCCCGCACGGCCACACCATCGAACTCATGGAACTCGGGGCCGGCCCCCGCGACCAGCCATGCCGACGCGCACAGATCCTCGCCCGGCGCAACCCCATCCACGAACGGAAAGCAGCATGAGCCCCGACGCCCAGCGTATGCACGCCCTCGCACTCGCCAACAAGCGACGCCTAGCGGGCGCACACATCAAAAGCGACCTGGCAGCCGGACGCATCACGTTCGACCAGGCGCTCCGCGACCCCCGCGCCGAAGCCGTCCGGGTTGTGGACCTCATCAACGCCCTGTGGGGGTGGGGACCGAACAAGGTCACGTCCGTAGCGACGCAGCTTCAGCTCGGCCCGAAGACACGGGTGCGGGATCTGTCGAAGCGACGGGTCGTGCAGATCGGTCATGAGGTCGCGGCCCGGCACGATCAGATCGCCCGGATGCGGGAGCGGCGGCAGCGGCGTGTTGCCCGCCGGCAGGTGGCGGCATGACCCGGCATGAGACACCCGCTGAGACGCACCTTGCGGACGCCCGCTTTCACCTTCGGCTTGCGCAGCGCTCGCTGAACGCGGCGCTCGAGCAAGCACGGGACAAGCACACGCACCGGGTTGCGGGCCGGGCTAAGCAGCACGCTGACGCGGCGATCAAGCAGGCCCGTGAGGGCGTCAGGCACACCGAACGGAGCGCGAAATGACTGCGGCGGAAATGGACGAAAGGAAGGGAGTCCTCGACGCCTTCACGCTGGCCCGGCTGGTCGAGGAAGCGCGCGCCGAGCGTGACCGCTACCGCGAGGCGCTGTGCGCTATCCGTGACGGTGGGTCAGTGGCCGACCACCGGATCGCGGTCAGGGCGCTGGGGGCTGACCATGACGCCTGACCCGGGCACGAGGCCGCTGCTCGTTGACTTGTTCTGCTGCGCTGGCGGCGCGGGCACCGGCTACGCGCGGGCCGGCTTCGACGTGCTCGGCATCGACATCGCGCCACAGCCCAACTACCCGCACCGGTTCATCCAGGCCGACGCCCTCGACTATCTGCGCTACACGCCGAACCTGGACGGCGTCGCGGCGATTCACGCGTCGCCGCCGTGCCAGACCCGCACCGCGTACCGCCGTCGTGGCGCAGGCGTCGGTGACGGCTACGAGGACCTGATCGCCGAGACGCAGGACTTGCTGCGCGCGCTCGGCCTGCCGTACGTGATCGAGAACGTGCCGACCGCGCCGCTGCGTGACCCGGTCATCTACTGCGGCTCGTCGTTCGGGCTCGACGTGCGCCGCCACCGGCTGTTCGAGGCGAACTTCCCGCTGGCAGCGCCGCCGTGCAACCACGCGGCGCAGCAGCCGGGCCGGTTCCCCGGTGCGACGAACCGCGCGCCGATGAGCCGCGCCACCGTCGAGGTCGGCGTCTGGCGCATCCCGCTCGACGTGCAAAAGCGCGCGATGGGCATCGACTGGGACATCACCCTGCGGGAGCTGTCCGAGGCGATCCCGCCGGCCTACACGGAGCACATCGGCCAGCAGCTCTACGCGGCCATCGCTACCCCGCTTCTGGAGGCCGCATGACACACCTACCTTCGGGCAGCAACGGCGGGCGAGACATCGACCGGGACTCGAACCCGGACCGTACGGCGCGCAGGCCGTTCGCCTATCCAGTTGAAGCGTCTACCGACGCCTCGCCCGTTGCCAACTCTACGGGCGGCAGCGGACTGGCACCTTCGGGCAGGTCTGATAGCGCCGCGCTGAGCGCCGGTATCACACCCGGTGTCACACCTTCGGGCACTTCGACCGACCGCCGGTTCTTAGAGCGGGACGTGGTTCAGGTAGCTGCGAGGGCGGCGCTGGCAGTCGCCGACCCCCCGTTGACGGACTACGGGATCGCGACAGCGGCTGCCAGCCTCGCGGTGGTCCTGGCCGACCCCACGCACCCGAATCATGAGCGCGCGATGGCGAAGTACCTGCCGCCGCACGGGACCGAGAACGGCAAGCCCTTCGACGTCTACTGCGAGTGCGGACTGCGCGTCGAGCATCGCTTCGGCGCGTGGATCTGCCCCTCTCATCACGACCGCGCGACGGTCAAGTTCATCGAACGGACGTGGCCCTCATGAGTACTTCTGTCCCGGGCACATCGACCGGCGCGGGAGGATGGTTGGCATGACCAACCCAAGCGAAGACCGCAAGCTCGACCGCAGCCTGTTCAACAGCGACTTGGCGGACGACGTGCTGCTCGCCGCGTACGAAGCCGAGCATGGCGTCTCGTTCTGGGACGGCAACTTCCGCCAGTACTGGAACTTGCAGGTCCTGGCCGACCGTCTTGCGCCAGGCCAGGAGGAACCGTGAGCACTGTGCCACCTTCGGGCAAGGCTCCCGACC
>JAOPZU010000211.1 GCA_025963955.1 Solirubrobacterales bacterium | reverse complement strand
GGGCCCGGTTCTGGCCGGGCGTGAACCTGGGGGCGACGCTGCCGGGGACCTTCCCGGGGCAGCTCGCGCCGACCCGCGCCGACTACGACCGCTGGCTGACGGGCATGGGCGCGCTCGGCGTGCGCCTGCTGCGCGTCTACACCATCCTGCCGCCGCACTTCTACGCCGCGGTCGCCGCGTACGACCGCGCGCATCCGGCCCGCCCGATCTACCTCCTGCACGGTGTGTGGATCCCCGAGGACGAGTTCGTCGCCACGCAGGACGCGTACGCGGTCCTGACCGCCTGGAAGCGCGAGCTGCGCGACGCGGTCGCGGTCATCCACGGGGACGCAGACCTGAAGCCCCGCCGCGGCCACGCCTCCGGGCACTACACCGCAGACGTCTCCCGCTGGACGATGGGCTGGTCGATCGGGGTGGAGTGGGACCCCGCGGCCGTCGCGTCGACGAACCGCATCCACCGCGGCATGGCGCCGTTCCGCGGGCGCTACGTCCACGCCACCGCTGACGCGAGCCCGATGGAGGACTGGATCGCCGCCGGCATGGACCTCGTGGCCACGCTCGAGGCCCGGCGCGGCTGGAGCCGCCCCATCACCTTCACGAACTGGCTGACGACGGACCCGCTGAAGCACCCGTCCGAGCCGCTCAGCAAGGAGGACCGCGTGTCCGTCGACGCGACGCACATGCGCGCCACGCACCGGTGGCCCGGCGGGCTCTTCGCGAGCTTCCACGCCTACCCGTACTACCCCGACTTCCTCCGCTACGAGTACGCGGGCGCGCGGGCCGCCGACGGCACCAAGGACCCGTACGCCGGCTACCTGCGGCAGCTCCGCGCCCACTTCCGCGGCATGCCGATGATGATCACGGAGTTCGGCGTCCCCACGAGCCTCGGGTCGGCCCACAACGGCCCGCTCGGCCGCAGCCAGGGCGGCCTCTCCGAGCAGCAGGCCGGCGCCATCGACGCCAAACTGCTGCGCCGGATCCGCGAGGAGCGCTACGCGGGCGGCGTGCTCTTCGAGTGGACGGACGAGTGGTTCAAGTTCACGTGGAACACGCTCGACCTCGAGCAGCCCGCGGAGCGCCGCGCGCTGTGGCGCAACGCCCTGACGAACGAGGAGCACTTCGGCGTCCTCGCGGTGGAGTCCGGTGCGACCCCGGGCAAGGTCCTCGACGGCCGGGACGAGGACTGGACCGCGACGAGCAGCCAGTCGATCGCCGAGTCCCGCGGGCCGGTCGCGGACGTGCGCGCCACCCACGACGCCGAGGGCCTCTGGCTGCGCGTGCGCTTCCGCGACGCGGACGCCTGGCGCACCCGGCCGGTGCGCATCGGGCTCGGCGTCTCCGGCCACGGCAACCACGGCCTTCCCGGAACCGGTGGCGCCGACCCGCTCGCCGACCACGCCGTGATCGTCGGCCCCGGGAACCGGGCGCGCCTGCTGCAGGCGACGTGGCTGGACCCGCTGCCGTGGCTGTACGGCCGCACGCACCACTTCGTTCCCTTCGACGCCGCCGCGATGCACACCGGGAGCGGCGCGTGGAACCGGCCGCGCCAGATCCTCAACCGCCCGCTCGATGTCCCCGGCCACGGTCACCACGCCGCCGAGTTCGCCGACCGGTCGCTCCTCGGCTGGGGCACCGGCGACCCGGCCGCGGCCGGCTTCGACGAGCGCCACACCGTGATGGGCGACGGCCACGTGCTCGAGCTGCACCTGCCCTGGAGCCTGCTCGGGTACGGCGACCCGTCGAGTCACGCCGTCCTGCGCGGCCGTCGGAACGGCACCATGGGCGCCCGCCGCACCGGCCGGATCGCGATCAGCGTCCAGGCCGGCGACGAGCCGCTGCTGCGCACGTCCGGCTACGACTGGGAGGACTGGAACCTCACCCCCAGCCACGAGCGGCGCAAGGCCGGCTGGGACACGCTGCGCCGCGAGTTCGCGCTGGGCGCGGCAGCCGGCCCGACCCGCCGTCCGGCGGCGGGGGGCTGAGCGGTGCTCGCGCCGATCCTGCTGACGGTGGTCCTCGTCCTGCTCGCGATCGTGGTCGCGCGCAAGCTTCAGCGGGACCTGCGTGAGGAGCGCTCCGCGCAGCGCCGGACGCTGCTGCGCGGGCTGCTGGAGGAGCCGGACAGCCGCCGTGACCTCGTCGCGGCCGCGGCGTGCGGGTCCCGCTACGCCCAGGCGGACCTCCTCGGCGCGCTCGCGATGGCGCAGCACGACGGACGGACGCGGATCGCGGACGCCCTGGCTCGCGTCGACCGGGGCCGCGTGCAGGCCGACCTGCGCCGCCGGCTGCGCGCCCGCGACGCCTCGACCCGTGCCCGCGCCGCGCTGCTGGCGGGACGCCTCGGGCTCGACCGCCTGACGGATGAGCTCGTCGAGCTGCTGCGGGACGAGGACGCCGACGTGCGCCTGACCGCGTGCGCCGCGCTCGGCCTGCTCGAGTCCCCGGCGGCCGCGGCCGGTCTTATCGGTGCGCTGCGCACGGACAGCATCCTGCCGGTGCGCATCGTGGAGCGGCTCGGCCGGCCGTGGGCCGTCGACGCGCTGCTGGCCGGGCTGGCCGTCGCGGGCGACGAAGCGCCCCACCTCGTCCGGGCTCTCGGCCTGGCCGGCGACCCGCGCGCGGCCGAGCCGCTCACCCGCCTGCTGCTGGAGGGTGAGCTCGAGGAGCGCATCTCCGCCGCGCGAGCACTCGGCAGCCTCGGCGGCGAGCTGGCCGGCGCCGCCCTCACGGGCGGACTGCGCGACAAGACGTGGGAAGTGCGCGCCCAGGCCGCCCGGGCTCTGAGCGAGGTCCCCACGGCCGCGGCCGTCCCCCTCCTGGAGTCCGCCTTGGGCGACGCGAACTGGTGGGTCCGCACGAACGCCGCGTCCGCGCTCGGGCAGGCGGGGGTGGCCGGCCAGGAGGCCCTGCGCCGCGTCGCCGCCGGGACCGACCGCTTCGGTGCCGAGCGGGCGCGCGAGGCGCTCGACCTGTCCGTCCGTCGCCAGGAGGCCGCTCATGCGTAACGCGCTGGAGCTCGTCAACGTGATGATGCTCGTGTACCTCGTGGTGCTCGACGTCGCCTACGGCACCCTCGCGCTCCTCGGCTGGCAGGCGGTCGAGAGCTTCGTCCGGCGCCGTCCGGTCCGCGACTACGAGCTCGTCTCGAGCTCACCCCTGAGCCCGCCGGTGAGCGTCATCGTCCCGGCCTACGACGAGCAGGAGACGATCGTCTCGTCCGTTCAGGCGATGCTCGCGCTCCACTACCCGTCGCTGGAGGTCATCGTCGTCAACGACGGGTCCTCCGACATGACCTTCGACCGTCTGCGGGAGGCGTTCCGGCTCGTGCCGGCAGCCCGCGTCCCACGGTCCGCGATCGACACCGAGCACGTCCGCGGCACGTACGTCAGCGCCGTCGACGAGCGCTTGGTCGTCCTGGACAAGGAGAACGGCGGGAAGGCGGACGCCCTGAACGCCGGGCTGCGGTACGCGTGGACGCCGCTCGTCTGCTCCGTCGACGCCGACACCCTGCTCGACCCCGGCGCGCTGAGCCGGCTGGTGTGGGAGTTCACCTCCCGCCCGGACACCGTCGCGGCGGGCGGCATCGTCCGCGTCGTGAACGGCTGCACCGTCGTGGACGGCCGCGTGGTCAAGGTCGGCATGCCGAAGGGGCTGCTGCCCAACCTGCAGGTGCTCGAGTACCTGCGCGCGTTCCTCGGCGGCCGCATCGGCTGGTCGCGGATGGGGATGACGCTCATCATCTCCGGCGCCTTCGGGCTGTTCGACCGGGCGGCCGTCGTGGCGGCCGGCGGCTGGGACCCAAGGACGATCGGGGAGGACGCGGAGCTCGTGCTCCGCCTGCACCGCCACCGCCGCGACAACGGCCTGGACTGCCGCATCATGTTCTTCCCGGACCCGATCTGCTGGACCGAGGTCCCGTCGACCGCCCGCTCGCTCGTCCACCAGCGGGACCGCTGGCAGCGCGGGCTCATCCAGATGCTCCTGCGCCACCGCGGCATGATCTTCAACCGTCGCTACGGCGCCGTGGGCATGCTCGCCCTGCCGTTCTTCGTCTTCTTCGAGGCGCTCGGGCCGCTCGTCGAGGTCACCGGCTACCTCGCCTTCGGCCTCTCCTGCGCCCTCGGCATCGCGTCCGGCCAGCAGATCCTGCGCTTCCTGGCGCTCGCGATCGGCTTCGGATTCTGCATCTCCTACATCACCCTGCTGATGGAGGAGCGTGCCTTCCAGCGCTATCCGGGCTGGGGCTCGCTCGGCCGTCTGCTGACGCTGTCGGTCCTGGAGAACGTGGGCTACCGGCAGTGGATGGCGCTGGTCCGCTCGCGGGCGTGGTGGTCGCAGTTACGCGGCGACCGCTCCTGGGGCGCCATGCCGCGGGCGGGCTTCAGGGCCCTGTCGCCGACGGTGGTCCTGCCGCGACTGGAGCTGGTCGAACCGCTCGACCCGCTCGCCCCGGTCCCCCCGGTCGCCGTCGACGTCGAGGAGCACACGCTCGCGGGTTAGCCCCGAGGGCGGCGCGCGCGTCGCGCGCGGCGTCCGCTCGCCAGTCCCCGGACCGCGCCCGCGATCTCCGGGTCCCGAGCCGCGAGGACGAGCCCGACGAGCGCCATCACGACGAGGACGACGAGCGCGAGGAGCGTCGGCCAGGACCCGAGGTCGCCGAGCTGGCCACCCAGGGCGGTGTAGGCGAAGGCGCGCGGCGCCGCCCCCAGGGCGGTGGCGGCGGCGAAGACCGGCAGCCGGACGGGGGTCAGGCCGGCGGCGTAGTTGACCGCGTTGTAGGGGACGCCGGGCGCCAGCCGGGCGGAGAAGACCGCGAAGAACCCGCGCCGCCCGACGAACTCGCGGAAGGCGGTGACGCGCGGCCCGGCGATCTCCGCCACCGCGTCGTGCGCCCACCAGCGGGCGATCCCGAAGGCCAGCGACGCGCCGATGACGGCGGACAGCAGCGACAGCGGGAAGCCGAGCGCCGTCCCGAAGACCAGGCCGGAGGCGCCCGCGAGGATCGGTCCCGGGAAGAACGCGACGGTCAGCAGGCTCGAGGCGGCGACGAACAGCACCGGGCCGAGGAGGCCGTGGCCGTCCGCGGCGTCGCGGACGCGGTCGACGCTGATCGACCCGCTCAGCGCGAGGGTCAGGACGCACGCCACGACGAAGCCGCCGAGGGAGCTGAGCCGCAGGCGCGGCCCGATGCGCGCCACGCGCCTGCGGCTAGCGCCCGCGGCGGGCGTAGAACGCGGCCTCGAGCTCGCCGAGCTCCGTCACCGGCGCGTCGCCGAAGGTCCACTCGCGGGCGATGCGGTGCCAGTTCGCGCTCGCGCCGAGCTGCCCGAGGACGGCGAGCGTCATGTGCTCCAGCCGCCGGCCGAAGAGGTACTCGCGCGGGAAGTTCTCGTGGCGCATGCGGGCGAAGTGCTCGCCCATCGGGGTCGCGACGCCGAGGATGATGTCGCTGGCGATCTGGGGCGTGAGCCGGACCTCGCCGTCCTCGATGTACCACCAGGTCGAGGAGCGGGCGAACTCCAGCAGGCGCGCGGGGTCCATCCGCTCCGGGTCGTTGAGGAAGCCCTCCTTCGCCAAGAGCGCGTGGAAGCCCGCGGCGTCGCCCGCGACCTCCAAGCGCTGCATGTGGAGCTCGACCTCGGCGATCCGCTTGTCGATGACCTTGAAGAGGCCGAAGTCCAGGAAGCAGACGCGGCCGTCGGGCATCACGAGGAAGTTGCCCGGGTGGGGGTCGCCGCTGAACTGGTGGTGGCGGTACATGCAGCCGAAGTAGAAGCGGAAGACGATCTCCCCGAGGCGGTCGCGCTCCGCGTCGGTGGCCCGCTCGTTGATCTCGTCGAACCCCGCGCCTTCGACGAACTCGGTGACGATCACGCGCTCGCGCGAGAGGCCCGAGATGACCTCGGGCACCACGATGAACGGGTGGCCGCGGAAGATCCGGGCCAGGCGCCGCTGGTTGGCGGCCTCGAGCTCGTAGTCGAGCTCCTCCCCCACGCGCTCGCGGATCTCGTCCGCGAGCTCCCCGGCGTCGATGCCCGGAACCATGCGCTTGATCAGCCGCATGATGATCCCGAGGTTCTGCATGTCCGCCCGGACCGCCGTGGCGATGCCCGGGTACTGCACCTTCACGGCGACGTCACGGCCGTCCTCACGGAGGGTCGCGCGGTAGACCTGGCCGATCGACGCCGCGGCGATCGCGTGCTCGTCGAAGGCGCTGAAGACATCGCCGAGCTTCTCCCCCAAGTCCGCCTCGATGACCTTCTTCATGTCCTTGAAGGCGACGTTCGGCGCGGCGTCGCGGAGGGCGGCGAGCTTGGACTGGAACTCCTCGCGGTGCTCCTCCGGGACGAGGCCGACGTCGAGGAAGCTCAGCACCTGGCCGAGCTTCATCGCGGCGCCCTTCATCGTCCCCAAGGCGGTGACGATCTGCTCGGCGGACTCGAGCTGGCGCCGGGCGGACGCCGCGCGCGCGTCCTCCTCCGACCGCGTCAGGTTCGCCGCCCGCGTGCCGTACTGCCGCGCGGCCTGCTCCGCGGCGAGCCGCCCGACCACCGCCGTACGGCGCAGGCGGGTGGTGGGCATCGACGCGTCCTTGTCGTCCTTCTTGGCCATCGAGCGAGTGTCGCAGCCGCGGACGGGGCCGGTGGAGCCGCTGTCAGTCCTGGACGATCTTCGAACCCGGGACGATGTCGTCGCTGCCGTCGGGCCAGCGGACCCACGCCTTGTGGCCGCCGTCGTAGTCGTCGCCGAGGTGGACGAGCGTGGCGGGCTCGCCGAGCGCGGTGCACTGCGCGTCGCCCTCGGGGTCCACGCCGCGCCAGATCCGGACGAAGGAGTTGGTCTCCAGCTCGTCCGCGACCGTCGTCGGGTCGGTGTGACCCGGGCGGATGGTCGTGTCCGCCGGCAGCGTCAGCAGCGTGTCCATGATCGAGGACTTGATGTCGGCGAAGGTCGTGTGGCCGGGCGCGCGGACGCCGCCCACCGAGTTCTTGAAGAGGGTGTCGCCCGTGAAGACGTTCTCGCCGACGAGCAGGGAGAGCATGCCCAGGGTGTGGCCGGGCGTGTGGAGCGTCCTGACCGTGAGGCCGCCGATGGCCAGCTGCTCGCTCGCCTCCATCGTCCCCGTCACGAAGCCCGCGAACTCGTCGGCGACCAGCGGCCGCTCGAGCGGGTGGATGAGGACCTGGGCGTCCGGGAAGACCTCGGTGATCTCCGCGAGCTGGCTCACGTGGTCCCAGTGGTGGTGGGTCAGCAGGACGTGCGTCACGTCGATCCCATGCTCCTGCGCCTTGGCCAGCAGAGGGGCCACCGGGCCACCGGCGTCGACGAAGAAGCCGACGCCGCCCTCCTCCCCCACGAGGTAGGTGTTGGAGAGGAAGTCGTCGTTCATCGCGCGTTCGAGGATCACGCGATCGATGCTACCCGTCGCTCCCGTGGCGATACGTTGCCTGGCATGTCCTCCCAGCTCATCCACACCTGCTACCGCATCGTCGACGTCGACCGGTCCGTCGCCTTCTACGGCGCCCTCGGCTTCGAGGAGCTGCGGCGCATGAGCCTGCCCGACGGCGCGACGAACGTGTTCATGGGCCTCCCCGGCGACGGCGCCCGCCTCGAGCTGACCTACAACCCCGGGACCGAGCGCTACGACATCGGCACGGGCTACGGCCACATCGCCGTCACGACCGCCGACCTCGACGGCGCCCTCGCGGGCCTCGCCGAGCAGGGCATCACGCCCGAGCGCGAGCCCTACACCGTCAGCGACGGCGGCTCCCGCATCTGCTTCGTCCGCGACCCGGACGACTACCGGATCGAGCTGATCGAGGCGCGGAGCTGAGCGGGGCGCCGCGGGCGCCCGGCGGGCGATCC
>JAOPZU010000198.1 GCA_025963955.1 Solirubrobacterales bacterium | reverse complement strand
GGGCCCGTCCGACCGGACGGGCTGCACGGGGTTGAAGAGGTCGCGGTGCGTCTTGAGCGAGAAGACGAGGCCGGCGACGTAGGAGAGGATCAGGACGATCGCGACGGCGACCGACAGGTGCTCGACCGTGGCGTCGTAGTTGATGCGCTCCGCCCCCGGCGACGGCAGCCCCCGGCCCACGACCAGCTCGAAGATCGCCGGCATCATCATCGCCGCGATCGCCAGCAGCAGCATCGAGGACTGCGCCGACGCGGCCGTCCGGTCGAAGAGCTGCCGGTCGCGGCCCCAGCCGCCGACGAGCATCGCGGCGCCGAGGACGAGCAGGATGTTGCCCAGGACGGAGCCGACGAGGGAGGCCTTGACCACCTCGTGCAGGCCCTTGTTCAGGGCGAACAGCGCGATGATCAGCTCGGGCGCGTTGCCGAACGTGACGTTCAGCAGGCCGCCGATACCGGGCCCGCTGCGCTCCGCGAGCTGCTCCGTGGCCTCCCCCATCAGCGCGGCCGTCGGCACCACGCCGAGCGCGGAGCTGAGGAAGACCGGGACCGCACCCGCGTGCGCGAGGTCGAGGACGAGCGCGATCGGGATGAACGGGACGAGGAGGTACGGCCACCCGTAGGCCGCGAGGAAGCGCCGCATGAGGCGCGGAGGCTACTTGCTCGAGGCGGACACGCGAGGGGTGCTCAGGCTTTGGCGTGCGCGAGGTCACGCTCGGCGTCGACGCCCCACCGCGCGCCGGCCGCGACGAGCTCGGTCTCCAGCGGCCAGCGGTCCGCGACGATCGCCCCGTCGTAGTCCGGATTGGCGCCCTTGAGCGCCATCGAGCCGGTGTTGTCCCCGATCGCCCGGATCTGCTCGACCTCCTCCGGACCAAGGACGACGTGGTGCGGCGTGGCGGCGAGCTCGGCGCGCTTCTGCTCGATCGTGCGGCCACCGGGCTCCTGGATCAGGGTGGGCGCGACGCAGGCCACGGGTGTGTGCGCGAGGTCCCATTGGGCCGCGAGCTGCAGCATCGTCAGGCCGTGGGCCTCTGCAAAGGGGCGGACCGCCTCGAGCTTGGCCATGCCCGCCTCGATCCAGCCCGGGGGACGGTGCAGGCGGTGGTCGCGCTCGGCGAAGGAGTGGCCGGGACGCACGTCGTCCCAGAACAGGCCGCCGTAGTCCACGACCCGGGCGATGACGGCGACCTCCTGCGCGGCGGCGGTGCGCAGCGCGAGCTCACCCGGCCAGGGCTCGAACGGGTTGAGGATCAGCATCGCCCAGTCCATGAGCTCGCCGAAGCGCTCCAGGCAGGCGATGACGTCGAGCGTGAAGCCATTGGCCGGGCCGGGGGCGACGCCGATGGCGTGGGTCAGGCCCTCGTCCCGGAGCGACGCGAGCGCCTCCCAGACGACCGGGCTCGTGTAGCCGGTGCGGTCGGGGTTGTGGAGCAGCAGGACGTCGAGCTCGTCCACCCCGAGACGCGCCAGGTGACGCTCCGTCGCGCGCTTGAGGTAGTCGGCGTACGCCTCGGGGCCGCGCAGGCGCGCGTCCGTGAAGCGCGGGTAGCCCTTGGCTCCCTCGCGCTCGCCCTCGTAGAAGTCGTGGCCGACGGCGCCGACGAGGCAGAATTGCTCGCGCGGGACGCCGGCGATCGCCCGGCCGACGACCTCATCGGCCTGCCCCGCGCCGTAGGCGTCGGCGGTGAGGATGGTGTGGATGCCCTCACCCGGGGTCAGCAGCGCCTGCAGGCGCTCCTCGGCGATCGTCTCGCCGTACTGCAGGTAGCGGCCGCCGCTCCAGGCACCGAGGGCGACGTGGCCGACGGCGCGGGTGGGCTGGGGAACCTGATCGCTCATCACTGGCCCTGGAGCTTGGCACAGTCCGTGATCTTCGCCACGTCGGCTCCGGCCGCCGCCAGGCACTGCCCGTAGCGGGTGGTGGGGGCGCTGCCCGTCGCGCTCGAGGGTGCCGCGGGAGCGGTGGCCGGCGGTGCCGACGAGGTGCCGGTCGAGGGCGTCGCCGTGGTGCCGCCGCCCGTGGCCAGCCCGCCCAGCAGCTCGGCCGCCGCCGCCTGCAGCTCGCTGAGGGGCCGCGTGCTCTTGGGCGCGTCGATCTGCTGGTCCTTGTTCAGGTCGGCGATCGTGAGCGTCAGGTCGACGACGCCCTTCTGCAGCCCGCCGGCCCGTGACCGGGCCGAGGCCGGGATCGTGAAGCCGACCTTCACGTCGAGCTTGCGCAGCGTGCCGTCGTCCTTGCCCGCCCACACGTCGAAGGTGGTGCTCGTGATCCCCTGCTCGATCTGGGCCCGCCGGGCGGCGCTCAGGCCGTTCGGGACGCCGGCGGCGGCCTGGCCGCCGAGCGTGCCCGCCTTCTTCAGCAGCGTGTCGACGTCCGTCAGCAACTTGGGCACGTCGACGGTGGCGCTGACGTGGTTGGCCTCCGCGCCGCCGACGGTCTCGGTGCCGATCTTCCGCGGCGCCGTGAGCCAGCGCAGCGGATCCACGCCGAGCGTCCGGAGGGAGGGCCCGCCGGCCTTCTTGCCCGCCTGCTTCGAGGAGGCCTCGTAGCCCTTCTTGAACTGCGTGAAGATCGCCTCCGGCAGCGCGAACGCCGTGCCCTGGAACTTCAGGAAGCCGGCCTTGCCGGTGGAGACGGCGCCCGCCGTGAGGTTCGTGTCCCCCGTGGCCAGCGCCACGTCGAAGTCGAAGGCCGGCAGCTCGCTGCCGCCCTGGCTCTGGAACGGCCCGGTGAGCGTGAGCTTCACGGGCCCGGTGACGCCCGTCAGCCCCGTGGTGTCGAGGGCGACCGCGAGGTTCAGCTTGCCGCTCTTGACGGGCTTGCCCGCGCCGAACGTGTCCTTGAGGATGCCGGCAGCGTCCGTCGGCGTCTTGTCGGAGGAGGATCCGCACGCGGTGAGCAGCAGGGTGCTCAGCGCGAGCAGGAGGAGGGCGAGGGCGCGGCGGGCGGGGATCACTGGGACGTGTGTCCTCGGGTCGGGTACGTGCTGCAACGGAGGCTGCGGGAGCGGCCTGGGCTGACGGTACCATCGGCCCATCCGCCGGACGCCGATCACCGGCGCCGCCGCGGCGCTCGCGCTGGCCCTCGGGGC
>JAOPZU010000172.1 GCA_025963955.1 Solirubrobacterales bacterium | reverse complement strand
TCATGGGCGACGGCGCCATGGCGGCCAACGGCTACACGCGACCGCCGCCCGACGACTCCTTCGACGGCACGCACGCCATCGCGCCCGACCACATCGGTGGTGAGAACACGCCCGGCACCCCGATCAGTCCCGCCACGGCGGACTGCGCCGCCATCCTGAAGTCCGTGGGTCTGCCGCCGCCCACCCAGCGAGGCGCCATCGCCGGCGCCCTCTACGGCAGCGGGTGTGCGGCGATCAAGATCTTCGTCGCGGCCGTGGCCAACGCGCCCGCCCTGAGCCGCACCCAGCTCGCGGACGGGCTCGCGCTTGCCGGCCAGCTCTACCTGTCCTTCCCCCCCGGTCCGATGAACGTGACCTCCGCCGCCAACCCCACGGGCGGCCAGTTCTACCGGGGGGCTCGCTGGGCCACGTCCTGCCAGTGCTGGCGCCTCATCGACAAGACCTTCCGCCCCGGCGCCTAGCCCCCGACCAAGGGATCTCCGACATGCTGGACCTCAGCGAGCACCTCTCCTCCTACGCCGCCACCGACGCCTTCTTCGGGTCCCCCTGGATCGACCAGGACGAGCAGCGTGAGGTGCCGGAGCCGCACCGCTACCTCCACGGCGGCTTCGAAGGGACGGGCACCCGCTTCTCGCTCTACTTCCCGCCGGTGGAGCACTACCGCGGTCGCTTCGTGCAGCCGCTCGAGGGCGGGCTCGGCGGCAGCGAGCACAGCTACGCCCCGGTCACGGGCGTCATCGGCAACCTGATCGGTGGCTACGACTTCGCACTCGGCCTCGGCGCCTACATGGTCGAGAGCAACCAGGGCCACGTCGGGGCGGAGACCTGCCCCAAGGCCGGGGACGACGCGTCGGTCTACGGCTACCGGGCCAGCGCGGAGGTCGCGCGGCTGGGCCGACACCTGGCGGGGCTGCTGTACGGCGAGGAGCCGGCGCACGGCTACGTGTTCGGAGGCAGCGGTGGCGCAGGGCGCTCCGCCATGTGCCTCGAGAACGTTCACGACGTCTGGGACGGCGCCCTGACCTTCATGGGCGTCACGCTGGCACCGGTCGACCCGGCCAAGGGCATCGCGCCGCGGGTCCCCTTCGCCGAGCTCTACAACGCGCAGCGTGTCCTCGGGAACGCGCTCTGGGACGTCGTGGACGCGCTGGAGCCCGGCGGGTCCGGGGAACCGCTCGCCACCCTGACGGCCCACCAGCGGTCGGTGCTGCAGGACCTCTACCGGGCCGGCTTCCCGCGGGGTGCCGAGTTCATGGTGTCCCGGCCGATGGGGGCCATCTCCTTCTGGGGCTGGTCGGCGGAGCAGAAGCACGCCGAGGACCCGGCGTACTACGACCGCGACTTCTGGCACGAGGTCGGCTACCTCGGTCACGACGAGCCGGACCGACTCGTCGAGCACCTGGTCGTGGACCGCACCGCCACCGTCTCCCGCGTGTGGACCGCGGCCGAGATGGGGGACAGCCGCGCGTCGCTGCTCGGCAACCCCGGTCTGCGCCTGGCCGTGGCCCTCGACGGCGTCGACAGCAGCACCGGCTACCTGCAGGGCGCGAGCCTGCGCATCGCGTCGGGGCGGGCCGCGGGGCGCCAGCTGTGGATCACCGGCGTGATGCAGGACGGCGGGATGCTCCTGGTGGACGGCATCGGCGAGGCCGGGAACCTCCGGCTCGCCGACGTCGAGCCGGGCGACGAGGTCGTCCTGGACAACCGCATGTACCTCGCCTACTGCTACCGCCACCGGCACCTCGTGGACGTCGCCGACCCGGCGCAGGCGCACCTCACGCTCGACGGCGCGCCGCTCTACCCGCAGCGCACCCTGGCGCCGGCGCCGATGCCGCCGATGATGGGCGTCCCGCGCTTCGAGGGGCGCTTCCAGGGCAAGGTGCTCACCGTCCAGCACACGCACGACTCGTCCATCTGGCCGCGCGACCACCGCTTCGAGGGCGCCGAGGACCGGTGGGTCCTGCGGTGGCTCGAGCACGCCGAGCACGTGCCCGCGCGCGCGCTGCCACCGTCACAGGGACCGAGCCCGCTCACGCGGATGGTCGACTGGAAGGGCGCGATCGAGCAGAGCCTGCACGACCTCGTCGGCTGGGTGGAGCGGGGCGAGGTGCCGACCGGCACGCGCGGCACCGTCCTGGAGCCCGGGGGCGCGCTGCGCCTGCCGGAGAAGGCAGCAGAGCGCGGGGGCATCCAGCCGGTGGTCCGGGCGACCGCCGACGGCGGGGAGCGGGCCGACACGACCGCCGGGCAGGCGGTCCTGCTCGAGGTGCACGCCGAGGTCCCCCCCGGCGCAGGCACGGTCGTCCGCATCGCCTGGGACCTCGACGGCACCGGAGTCTTCGCGCACGTCGACGAGAGCGTCGACGGCTCGCGGTCGGAGCTCACCACCACCCTGACACACGTCTTCAGCGAGCCCGGGACCTGGTTCCCCTCGGTCAAAGTGACCTCGCACCGCGAGGGCGACGTCGGGGCACGGACCCGCCTCGTCGAGAACCTGGCCCGCGTCCGGGTCGTCGTCACCTGACGCCAGGACCCCCGGGGCCCGCCCACCCGTACCACCCACACCACCACCTCAGGAGCGTGCACCGCATGGATCGACTGCTGGGCAAGACCGCCGTGATCACCGGCGCCGGATCCGGGATCGGACGCGCCTCGGCGCTCAAGTTCGCCTCCGAGGGGGCGGCTGTCGCGGTCACGGACATCGTCGCGGAGTCGGCCCTCGCCGTGGCGGAGGAGGTGCGGTCCGCCGGCGGCACCGCCGTCGGGTTCCGGGTCGACGTGGCCGACGACGAGGCCCTCAAGGAGCTCGTCGACCGGCCGGTGCGCGAGTTCGGCCGGCTCGACATCCGGTTCAACAACGCGCTGACCACGGCAGCCGGGAAGAAGAAGCGGGACGTCGACTTCCTGGAGTTCGACCCGGCGGTGTTCCAGGAGATCGTTCAGGTGAACGTGCTCGGCGGGGTCGTCGCTGCCAAGTACGCACTGCCGCACATGCTCGAGCGCGGCAACGGCTGCATCCTCTTCACCTCGTCCACGAGCTCGCTGGGCGGCGACGTCGCGCAGTTCTCCTACGGGGCCAGCAAGGCGATGGTCAACTGGTACGTCCAGACGATCGCCACGGTCTACGGCAAGCGCGGGATCCGGTGCAACGCGGTGGTCCCGGGCGTCATCGAGACGCCCGCGATGAAGGCGTGGGCGAGCCCGGAGATGAACGCGGCGTTCATGGCTCTCCAGAACGTGCCGCGGCTCGGGCGGCCCGAGGACATCGCGAACCTGGCCTGCATCTTGGCCAGCGACGAGGCGGAGTTCATGAACGGCGCCCTCTACAAGTGCGACGGCGGCATGACCGCCCCGCTCCCCTTCGCGCAGCTGCAGCGCGACTTCCTGCTCCCGCGGCACGCGGGCGCCTCGACCACGAGCTGACGGAGAACGCCATGGGAGCACGACAGGAAGCCGTCGTCACCGAGATGCTGCAGGCCTGGACGCAGCCCGACGCCCCCGACCGGGTGGTGGCGGCGTTCGCGCCGGAGGGCAGCTGGAACCTGCGGATGCCGGACGCGCCGACGCTGACGGACCGCGAGCAGCTGCGCGAGCAGGTGGCGCGCCGGCTCGACGGCGTGACCAGCCACGAGGTCGCGGTGCTGATGGTCGCGTCGAGCGAGGACCTCGTCATCCTCGAGCGGCGGCACACCTACACGGTGGGCGGACGACAGGTCGAGCAGCTGGTCGGCGGCGTGTTCGAGCTGGACGCGGACGACCGCATCGTCGCCTGGCGCGACTACTTCGACGCGAAGGACCTCGCCGCCCAGACGGGCGCGGACCCGGCGGCGACGGACGTCGCGGGGTCCGGACCGACGGCGGTGCCCGAGGCGGCGCGCACCGGGGTCGACGTGGCGCTGCAGCCGGCGGCCACCCCCGAGGAGAAGTCCGTCGACGACTTCTGCGCGCTGTGGGGCGACGGGACCCTGGAGGCCAAGCCGCAGGTCGACCGGATCGTGGCCCGGATGGCGCCGGACGCGGCGTGGAAGCTGTGGGTCCCCGGCGGCCCGACCGTCACCGGGCGGGAGGCTCTCGCCGACGAGATCAGGCGGCAGATGCAGTACGCCACCCACAACCGGTGCCACACCGTCCGCGCCGTGTCGACGCCGTCCGTGGTCATGCAGGAGCGCTCGGACTACGCCTTCATGCTGGGCCGCGACTGCCCGCACCAGATGGTGGCCGTGTACGAGCTGGACGAGCAGGGCCTGATCGTCCGCTGGCGGGAGTACATCAACATGGCGGACCTGGACCGCAAGCGCGGGGCCCCCGCCGCTACCGCCCACCTCGACGCGTAGTCGGGCGGACGGCCCTCCGGTCCGGAGGGCCGTCCGGCTCAGCGGTCGTACATCTGCCGCAC
>JAOPZU010000521.1 GCA_025963955.1 Solirubrobacterales bacterium | reverse complement strand
GCCGGCGCACCGGCGGGACCGTCGGCGCGACCTTGTGGGCCGCGCCGCCGCCCGGGAAGGACAGCCGCAGGATCTTCTTCGCGACCGAGCGGTACTGCCGGCCCAGCGGCCCGGTGAGGTACGGCAGCCCGTAGCGCTCGCAGACCGCCCGCACCTGCGGCGCGATCTCGGCGTAGCGGTTGGACGGCAGGTCCGGGAACAGGTGGTGCTCCACCTGGTAGGAGAGGTTGCCCGTCATCAGGTGGAAGAGCGGCGAGCCCTCCAGGTTGCAGGAGCCCAGGAGCTGGCGGACGTACCAGGCGCCGCGGCTCTCGTCCTGCAGCTGGTCCTCGGTGAAGGTGTGCGCACCCTCGGGGATGTGCCCCATGAAGACAATCGTGTGGACCCAGGCGCTGCGGGCGACGTTCGCCACCGCCGTGCCCGCCGCCGCGCGCTTGAAGCCCTTGCGCCCGGCGAGCGCCGGGAAGACGACGTAGTCCTTCGCGAGCTGGTTGCCCGCCTTCTTCAGGAACGCGACGACCTCGGCCCGGGCCTGCTCCTTGGACTTCTCACCGCGGCGGACGGCGTCCAGCTCCATGTCGTACAGCGCGATGCCCCATTCGAACGTCGCCGCCATCAGCACGCCGTAGAGCGGCTGCAGGAGGTAGACCGGGTGCCACGGCTGCTCGGGGTCCACGCGCATCGCGGAGTAGCCGAGGTCGCGGTCCTTGCCGAGGACGTTCGTGTACGTGTGGTGCTGGTAGTTGTGGGAGTGCTTCCACGACTGCGCGGTCGACGCGGCGTCCCAGTCCCACGAGGAGGAGTGGATGTTCGGGTCGCGCATCCAGTCCCACTGGCCGTGCATGACGTTGTGCCCGATCTCCATGTTCTCGATCGCCTTGGCGACCGCGAGCACGGCGGTGCCCACGACGAGCGCGGGCTTCCGGCGCGCGAACAGCAGCAGGCCGCGGCTGGCGACCTCCAGCGCGCGCTGGGCCGCGATGACCCGGCGGATGTAGGCGGCGTCCTGCGCGCCCAGGTCCTTCCGCACGCCGTCGGCGATGGCGTCGAGCTCCCGCGCGATCGCGTCGAGGTCGGCGTGGGTCAGATGCTGCATCGGGTCGGCGGTGCTCATCGGTGCGTCGGCTCGCGTTCGGTCGTTCGATCAGTCGGGCAGTCGCACACACCGTTTCCCGCAGCGCACGCGCCTCTCAAGGGTAGTCGGCAGGCGCGCCGGACGACCCCGGTGCCCGACGTTCGTCGGGGTACACCAGCGCGAGCGCGCCACGCCCGTGTACGGACTAGGGTCGCCACATGTCACGGAGAGGACGGGGCCGTTCCGCATGGGCCATGGTGCTGGCCGCGCTGACGCTGGGAGCGGGGACGAGCGGGGCGGCGCACGCGGCCGCGACGGTCGCGCCCTTCGGCACGAACGACGCCGGCGGGTTCCGGAACGTGCTGCCCCCGGGCACGGCGGGGACCGCGGACGTCGCGGACTTCGGCACGTTCACCGCCTTCGGGACGCGCCCGGCGCACTCGATGGACCAGCTCGGGCTCTACACGGGCCTGCAGTACGCCTCCCCCACGCTCACCGACGCGCAGGTCCCCGACTTCTTCAAGGACGCGACGTTCGGGGTCAGGGACGGCCAGGTCGAGAGCACCTCCTCCCCGCGGCCCGGCGTCACCATCCTGCGGGACAAGGCCTACGGCGTGCCGCACGTCTACGGCGAGACGCGCGCGGACACGATGTTCGGAGCGGGCTACGTCGGCGCGCAGGACCGCCTCTTCCTGATGGACGTGCTGCGCCACACCGGCCGCGCCGAGCTGTCCTCGTTCGTCGGCGGCTCGCCGGGCAACCGCGAGATGGACCGGACGCAGTGGGCGCTCGCGCCGTACACGGAGGCCGACCTGCACCAGCAGGTCGTCAACGCCCCGCGCCTCTACGGCGCCGACGGCGCGGCCCTGATCGCCGACGCGACCGCCTACGTCGACGGCATCAACGCGTACATCGCGGCCGCCAAGCAGGGCGGCGCGAAGCTGCCCGCGGAGTACACGCTGCTCGGCAGGACGCTCGAGCCGTGGAAGCTCGAGGACGTCCTGGCCACCGCCTCCCTCGTCGGCGGGATCTTCGGCAAGGGCGGCGGTTCGGAGGTCAAATCGGCGGTGCTGGAGCGCGCCCTGGAGAAGCGCTTCGGCAAGCAGGGCGGCCGCCGCGCCTGGGCCGATCTGCGGTCGAAGAACGACCCGGAGGCGCCGACGACGATCGCCAAGCGCTTCCCCTACGAGACGCAGGACGCGTTCTCGGCGCGCGGCCTGGCGATGCCCGACGCCGGCTCGGTGAAGGCAGCGCCCGTCGCCCCGCCGCTGAGTGCGGCACAGGCCCGCGCGGGCGCCGCCTCGCTCGGCGGCAAGCTGCTGCGCTCGTTCCGCGCGCACCCGCACGCCTCCAACTGGGAGCTCATCGCGGCCCGGCACTCGGCGACGGGGCATCCGATCGGCGTCCTCGGGCCGCAGGTGGGCTACTACATCCCGCAGATCCTCATGGAGGAGGACCTGCACGGCCCCGGGATCGACGCGCAGGGCGCCGCCTTCGCGGGCGCGAACCTGTACGTCCTGCTGGGCCACGGCCGGGACTACGCGTGGTCGGCGACCACCGCCACGAGCGACAACGTCGACACCTTCGCCGAGGTCCTCTGCCAGGACGACACGCACTACCTCTGGAAGGGACAGTGCCGGGCGATGGACAAGCTCGAGCGGAGGAACCGCTGGACGCCGAACCTCAGCGACATGACCGCGGCGGGCTCCGAGACGCTCACCGCCTACCGCACCGTCCACGGCATCGTCACCGCGCGCGGGACCGTCGGCGGCAAGAAGGTCGCCTTCGCCTCCGCCCGCACGACCTACGGGCACGAGGCGGACTCGGCGATCGGCTTCTCGCGCCTGAACGACCCGGGCTTCGTCAAGGACGCGCAGAGCTTCCGCCGCGCCGTCGACGGCATCTCCTTCGTCTTCAACTGGGGGTACATCGACGGGCAGGACATCGCCTACCAGCTGTCCGGCCACTTCCCGATCCGCGCGAAGGGCGTCTCCCCGGACTTCCCCGTCCTCGGCACGGGCGCCTACGACTGGCAGGGCTTCGATCCCGAGCTGCGCACGTCGAAGATCGTGGGGCTCGGGCAGCGGCCGCACGCCGTGAACCCGGACTCGCTCGTGTCCTGGAACAACAAGCAGGCGCCGGGGTGGGCCGCCGCGGACGACAAGTTCACCTATGGGCCGGTGTTCCGGTCGCAGATGATCGAGGCCCGCGTGAGGGCGTCCTACGCGGGCGGCCGCAAGGCCACGATCGCGCAGCTCGTGCAGGCGATGGAGGAGCCGGCCAGCCAGGACTTCTCGGCGCTGTCGACGCTGCCCGCGCTGAAGAAGGCGATCGGCTCGCCGAGCGACCCGAAGCTGAAGGCGGCGCTGAAGCTGCTGTCCGACTGGGCGGCCGGTGGCGCCCACCGGCGGGATCTGGACCGGAACGGTGCGGACGAGGACACGCCGGCGATCACGCTGATGGACGCGTGGTGGCCGCGGCTGACCAAGGTCGTGCTGTCCGACGCGATCGGCCCCGACGCCGACCGGGCGCTGAAAGCCCTCGTCGCCCCGTCCTCCACCCCGCCCGGCGGGCCGCCGAAGGCCCCGGACTACGACGACGGCTGGTACTCGTTCGTGAACAAGGACCTGCGCTCGATGTTCACGCCGAAGACCGTCAAAGGACGCTGGTCGCGCGGCTTCTGCGGCGGCGGCGTGCGGGCGACGTGCCGCCGCGCCCTGCGCGCCTCGCTGAAGGACGCGCTGACCGTGACCGCGCCCGAGCTCTACGGGCGGGGCGACTGCGCGAGCCGCCCCGACCCCGCCTGCTTCGACCAGAACCGCTCGACGATCACGGGCGCGATCGGCCAGCCGCCGTTCCCGTTCCAGAACCGGCCGACCTTCCAGCAGGTCGTCACGCTCGACCGGCGGGTGCCGCGGTAGGAGCCCTGGACGAACGTCCGATGCACCCGTCCCCACTTGTGCCGAACACCGGGACATGACCGCCACGAGGCTGATGCCGCAGCCGTCCCTGACCGCCGACGAGACGCTGGCGGCCGACCACCTGCTGGAGGAGCTGCTGGCCGAGCTCACCGGCGGGACCGTGCGGGCGCTCGACACTCGGCGTCCACCGGAGGCGGACGCCGACGCCGACGCGCAGCGGGCGCGCGTGGAGGTCGCGTAGCGCCGCTCGTCACCCGCGCTTCAGGTCGGTCCGCTACAACCTGCGCATGAGCAACATCACGCGCCGCCAGCGGGAGTCCCGTGCGTTCGCCCTCACCATGACCACCGGAGGCCTCGGCCTCGCGACCGTCGTCACCTTCGTCCTGACCGTCATCGGCGTGGCGGGCTTCGGCCTGTTCCTGCTGCTGCTGATCGCCACGGGCGCCTCGCTGGTGGCGCTGCGCAGCACGATGAAGCGCTGAGCCTGGGCGCGGCCGGGAGGCCCGCCTGGTTGCCGTCCCGACCGGCGTCACCTTCATCGGCTCACGGCCGATGAGCGTGCCGCGCGTTCCGCAGGACGCGGTGCAGGTCAGCCGCGAGCTCGTCCTCGTGGTCGTCCAGGTCCGTCCAGGTGACACGGACGGTGAGGATGCCCGCGGCCAGCAGGCGCCGGTCCCGGCGCCGATCGCGCACCGGCGCCCCGCCGCGCTCGTGGAAGGCCAGGCCGTCCAGCTCCACGACGACCCGTTCGACCGGGAACCAGACGTCGACCTCGCGCAGCTCGAGCTGCACGCCGTCGCCGATGTCGACGAGCCCGCCGCGGACGCACGGCGGCAGGTCGTGCCGGCGGCAGAACCGGGCGAAGCGCCGCTCGAGCTCGCGCCGGGTCCGCCCCCGCGAGGGGTCCAGCGCGCCGAGCGCCTTCCGCAGCGCGGGCGCCCCTGGGCGCCCGCGCACCAGCAGCGCCGTCTCCGCCGCGGCCCGCGGCCGCAGCCAGCCGCGGACGGCCGCCTCGTTCACGACCGCGTGCAGGACCGGGACGGTGAGGGCACCCGCGGCGTCCGCCACCGCCGCCTCGAAGCGCAGCACCGGGATCCCGCGGCGGAGCCGTACGTCCCGCCGTGGGTCGACGGACGCGCGACGGACCTCGATGCCGCTGCGGCTGCGGCGGTGGCGCGGCGCGAGGACGAGCACCGGCGCGTGACGGCGCAGCGGCGGCAGCAGGCCGTAGAAGGCGAGCGACGGGACGCCGGCCAGGCAGCTGCCCGGCCCGACGGCCAGGGTCGCCGCCAGCAGCGGCGCCTCCGCGTCCAGGTGCACGTGGCCGACGGCGTAGACGCCGCGGTGCAGCGGGTGCAGGCGCGAGCCCCGGACGGCGTCCTCGATCTGCGTCGGGCTGAGCCCCGCCGCGCGCAGCTGCCGGGTCTCCACCAAACCGCGCTGCCGGGCGGCCAGGGCCGCGACCCGGCGCCACGCCAGGATCGCGCCACGTCCATCGGCCGGGGGACGAGGAACGTGACGCACGTCGTGCATGCCGGGAGCCTGCGGCAGCGCGCTGTGCCGGCGCCACCCCACACCTGCGCCGAAAGCGCGACGATGCTGCGCATGGCCGACACCATCGACCTCGTCGCCCTCCACGGGCACAGCGACCGGACCGCGGTGCTGCGCGTCGCGCGGCGACTGCCGCTGCACCACGCGGCGAAGCTGACCCCGCTGATGCGGCGGGGCGGAGTCTGCGTCCTCGCCGGGGCGGCGCAGGGGCTCTGGTTCCCCGCGCGCGCGGTCGAGCCCGGCCACGCGCACGCGCAGCTCATCCTCAGCGGGGAGCTCGAGGTGCCGGTGCAGGAGGCGCTGCGGCGGACGGTGCCGCCGGGCGGGACCGTCTACGACGTCGGCGCGAACATCGGCTTCTTCGCGCTGCTCGCCGCGCGCTTCGCCGGGGACGGCGGCCGGGTGCTGGCCTTCGAGCCGGTGCCCGCGGTGGCGGACCTCGTCCGCGAGGCCGCGCAGCGCAGCGGGCTCGCGGGCCGCGTGGAGGTCCGCACCGAAGCGGTCGCCCGCACGAAGGGAGCCGAGGAGCTGTACGTCGTCGCCGACGCGTCCTGGTCGCACCTGGCCAGCCGCGGAAACCCCGGCGGCGCCGTGGAGACCATCACCGTGCCGGTGACGACGCTCGACGACGTGCTCGCGGGCGGTGCGCCCCCGCCGGACGTGGTCAAGCTCGACGTCGAGGGCTCGGAGGGGGACGTGCTCCGCGGCGCCCACGACACGCTGCGCCGCCACCGCCCCGTCGTCGTCCTCGAACTCCACGACACCCACGCGGACGCGCTCCCGGTCCTGCGCGAGGCGGACTACGCGCTGGAGGCCCTGGACGGCGCCTGGGCCCCGGAGGACCCGCGCTGCAAGTACGTCGTGGCACGACCGGCCTGACGCGACAGGGCGACGCGGGCGGTTGCGTGACCGGAGTCACACCGGGAACGATGTGACCCGCGGAACTTGAGCACAAGCAACAGTTTTTAATGTCATGTCGTGGCAAATCGCGGCAGAGACGAGGGTGGATTGGCCATACGCTCCATCCATGTCGACCACGGCCCTTTGTCCCGTCGCCGCCCAGCGGCCCGTCGCCCGCCGGCTCCTGCGGGCGGCCACGGCCCTGACCACGCCGCTGCTGCCGGACGACTACCTCGCCTACATCAACCCGTTGTGGTCCACGCGCGAGCCCCGCGGGCGCGTCGAGGCCGTCCTCCCGGAGACCGCCGACAGCGCCACGCTGTGGCTGCGGACCGGGCCGGACTGGCCGCTGCACACCCCGGGCCAGTACGTCCGCGTCGGCGTCGACATCGACGGCGTGCGCCACTGGCGCACCTACTCGCTGACGAGCGTCCCCGGCCGGGAGGACCACCGCATCGCCATCACCGTCAAGGCGACGCCGGACGGCTTCGTCTCCAGGCACCTGGTCCATCACACCACCCCGGGCACGATCGTCCGCCTGGGCCCGCCCGCCGGCGAGTTCGTCCTCCCGGACGTGCGCCCGCGCAAGGTCCTGCTGCTCACCGCGGGCAGCGGCATCACCCCGGCGATGGGGATGCTCCGCCACCTCACGTCGGTCCCGGGCGAGGCGCCGCTGCGGGGCGTGACGCACGTCCACCTCGCCCCCACCCGGGCCGACGTCATCTTCGCCGAGGAGCTGCGCCGTCTGGACGCGCGGCACGACGGCTTCACGCTGCACGAGCACCACGACGAGACGCACGGCGTCTTCTCCACCGGCCGCCTGCAGCAGCTCGTCCCGGACTGGGCCGAGCACGAGACGTGGGCCTGCGGCCCGGCCGGCCTGCTCGACGCCCTGACCGAGGCGTACGCGGCGGCCGGCGTGCCCGAGCGCCTGCACGTCGAGCGCTTCCGTCCCGTCGTCTCCGCCGTGAGCGGCACCGGCGGGACCGTCACCTTCACGAAGTCGGGCCGCACCGCCACCGCGGACGCCGCGACCCCGATCCTCGTCGCCGGCGAGGAGGCCGGCGCGCTGCTGCCCTCGGGCTGCCGCATGGGCATCTGCAACTCGTGCGTCGGGCGCCTGTGCTCCGGCGCGGTGCGCGACATGCGCACGGGCGAGCTGCTGGACACGCCCGACCTGATGGTCCGCACCTGCACGAGCGCCGCCGCCGGCGACGTCGAGATCGACCTCTAGTCCCCGAACCACCAGGAGACCACCTTCATGTACACCGAGACCCCCATCGCCGAGGTCGCGCGCCCTCAGGCCGCACCCTTCGCCCATCTCACGCTCGAGGACGTCGACACGATCGGCCGTGAGCTGGACGCCATCCGCGACGAGGTCGTCGCCGACCTCGGCGCGTCCGACGCGCAGTACATCCGCAAGGTCATCAAGACCCAGCGTGCCCTGGAGGTCGCCGGCCGCGGCGCCCTCATGTTCGGCCTGTTCCCGCCGGCCTGGGTCGCGGGCACCACCGCCCTGACGTTCGCGAAGATCCTCGAGAACATGGAGATCGGGCACAACGTTATGCACGGCCAGTGGGACTGGATGCGCGACCCGGAGATCCACTCCACCACCTGGGAGTGGGACAACGTCTCGAGCGCCGAGGGCTGGAAGCACAGCCACAACTTCGAGCACCACACGTTCACGAACGTCGTCGGCAAGGACCGTGACCTCGGCTACGAGATCATGCGGATCGACCCGGCGCAGCCGTGGAAGCCCGTCTACCTCGCGCAGCCCGTGTACAACGTCGCGCTCGCGCTCCTGTTCCAGTGGGGCGTCGCGATGCACGACGTCGGCATCCACGACGTCAAGCGCGGCAACAAGGACCCGGAGACGGCGAAGGTCGACCTGAAGCGGTTCCTGCGCAAGGCGCGCAAGCAGCTCTTCAAGGACTACGCGCTCTTCCCCGCCCTCGCCGGCCCCGCGGCGCCCGCCGTCTTCGCCGGGAACCTGACGGCGAACCTCGCCCGCAACCTGTGGTCCTACGCGATCATCTTCTGCGGCCACTTCCCGGACGGCGTGGAGACCTTCGAGTACTCCGAGCAGGACCTCGAGGACGAGACGCGCGGCGCCTGGTACCTGCGCCAGCTGGCCGGCTCGGCCAACCTGGACGGCGGCCCGCTCTTCCACGTCATGGCGGGCAACCTGTCCCACCAGATCGAGCACCACCTGTTCCCGGACGTGCCGTCCAACCGCTACGCCGAGATGAGCGTCAAGGTGCGCGCGATCTGCGAGCGCTACGACCTGCCGTACACCAGCGGCCCGCTGCCGAAGCAGTACCTGCAGGTCCTCGGCAAGATCACCCGCCTCGCGTTCCCGGGCGGCGGACCCAAGCCGGCGGTCGCCTGAGCCCGGCTGATCAGTCCACGAGCTCCCGCGCGCGCAGGGCGAGCTGCAGCTCGAGCAGGGCGAGGGGGTCCTCCAGCGCCTCGCCGAACCGCTCCCGCAGCCCCGCGAGCCGGTAGCGCACGGTCTGCGGGTGGACGTGCAGCGCGGTCGCGGCGGCGGTGACGTCCCCGTGGGCGTCGAGCCACGCCTCCAGGGTCGTGATCGCGCGATCGTAGGCGGCCGGCGTCTGCCCCTCCAGTGGCGCCAGGCGGATGCGGACCAGGTCCCGCGTGAGCTCGCGATCAGCGCTCAGCAGGAGCGCCAGCATGTGGTCGCGGGCGTAGGCGAGCTTGTCCCCGCCCAGGCGCCCGGCGGCGTGCAGCGGCCAGGCCGCGACCGCCCGGGCGTAGGAGGCGTACGCCTCCTCGACCGGCCCGCCGGGCCCTAGGACGCCGCGCCGGTCCCGC
>JAOPZU010000519.1 GCA_025963955.1 Solirubrobacterales bacterium | reverse complement strand
CTGCAGCACGCCTGGCAGCTGGTGGCGGTGCTGCTCGCGCTGGCGGTCGCGGTCCTGCCGCGCCGCCGGGACGTCGCGGGCCTCTCCGCCTGCGCCGCCGCCGTGGTCATCGCGCTGCAGGGCGGGGTGACGCACTGGTTCTACCTGTACATCGTGTGGTTCTTCCCGCTCGTGATGGTGGCGTCGCTCGCGCGGTACGGCACCCGGGCGGACGACGAGTCCGGTCCGGTGCTGCCGGCCGCCCCGCGGGAGCGTCAGCCCGTGCCGGCCTGATCCCAGGGGATCAGGAGCTGCTCGATCGACGCCGCCCGCCGCGGGCGCGAGGGGTCGCACGTGATGAGGACACCCATCAGCCACGGGTCGTCCTCGGAGGTCTCGAAGCGGATGTTCATATGGGTGCGCAGCGACTCGATCGCCTGCTCCTTCTTCACGCCGATGACCCCGCCGCGCGGGCCCGTCATCCCGACGTCCGTGATGTAGGCGGTGCCCTTCGGCAGCACGCGCAGGTCCGCGGTCGGGACGTGGGTGTGGGTGCCGACCACCGCGGTCACCTCCCCGTCCAGGTACCAGCCGAGGGCGACCTTCTCGCTCGTGGCCTCCGCGTGCATGTCGACCAGGACGTGGTCCGCCTTGCCCTCCAGACGGCCCAGGACGGTGTCGATCTCGGAGAACGCGGGCCGGCCGGCGCGGAGGAAGACGTTGCCGCTGAGGTTGACGACCGCCAGACGCACCCCGCCGTGCTCCACGACGCAGCTGCCGTGCCCGGGCTGGGCCGCCAGGTAGTTCGCGGGGCGCAGGATGCGCTCGTTGTCGTCGAGGTAGTCGAAGATCTCGCGCCGGTGGTAGGTGTGGTTGCCGAGCGTGATGACGTCCACGCCCGCGGCGAAGATCTCGTCCGCGATCTTCGGCGTGATCCCCAGCCCGCCCGCGACGTTCTCGCCGTTCACGACGACGAACGTCGGCTCGTGCTCGGCCACCAGGCGGGGCAGCAGGGCCAGCAGCGTGCGGCGCCCGAGCCCGCCGACGACGTCGCCGACGAAGAGGATGCGCGTCTGCTCAGCGGCCATCGGGGCATCATGCCGCCCCTGCGCATGCGCCGCGCCGCGGTGGGTAGCCTCCCGATGGTGAGCACGGGCCTCCTCGCCGCCGACGGCATCGTGATGCGCTTCGGCCGGCGCACCGCGCTCCGAGGGGTCAGCTTCAGCGCTGAGCCGGGGGAGATCGTCGCGGTCATCGGGCCGAACGGCGCGGGCAAGACGACGTTGCTCTCGATCCTCGCGGGGCTCCAGACGCCGACCGAGGGGCGGGTCTCACACGGCGTACGCGAGGTCGGCTGGGTGCCGCAGCAGGCGGCCGTCTACCGCAAACTGTCGGTCGCGGAGAACCTGCGCCTGTTCGCGCGGCTCGAGCGCGTGGACGACGTGGACGCCACCGTCATGCGGATGCTCGCGCAGACCGGGCTGGCGGACCGCGCCGGCGACGAGCTGGGCGCGCTCTCGGGCGGCAACCAGCAGCGCGTGAACATCGCGATCGGCCTGCTCGCGGGCCCGCCCGTCCTGCTGCTCGACGAGCCGTCGTCCTCGCTCGATCCCCGCCAGCGCGAGGTCCTCTGGGCGTTCGTCTCCGGGCTGGCCCGCGAGTCGGCCACGACCGTCGTCTTCACCACCCACAACGTGGGGGAGGCGGAGCGCTACGCGGACCGCGTCCTGGTGCTGGCGGACGGGGAGCTCCTCTTCGGCGGGACCCCGGCGGAGCTGCAGGCGGCGGTCGCCGGCGACGGCGCCGACCGGGACTTCGAGAGCGCCTTCGTCCGCTTTCTCCACGAGCGCGGGCACTAGGTGGGCCCCCTGCGCTTCCTGCTGGTCAAGGACCTGCAGATCCTGCGGCGCTCGCCGCTGCTGCTCGTGCTGCTGGCGCTGTACGCGATCGTCATCGGCCTGCCCGTCGGCTACGCGGTCAGCCGCCCCCCGACCAAGCCGAAGGTCGCCTTCTTCAACGAGGTGCCCGCGTCCGGCAACAGCTTCAGCCTCGGCGGGAAGACGCTCGACGCCTCCAAGTACGCGGACCGGCTGTTCGACGCCATCGACCCGATCCGCGTGGACAGCCGGCAGGCCGCGCTGGGCAAGGTCAAGGACGGCGAGGCGGTGGCGGCCCTCATCGTCCCCAAGGGCGTGACGCAGGCGCTGCAGGCGGCCGTCTCGCTGTCCGGCAGCAGCGAGAAGCCGACGCTCGAGGTCTATTACGCGGCCGACAACCCGCTCAAGCGGAACTACGTGGAGGACACGATCAACGCGCAGGTGGCCAAGGCCAACCAGGCGCTCGGGCGGGAGCTGACGAAGGTCGCCGCGCAGTACATCGGTGTGCTGCTGAAGGGCGGCGGCTTCTCGCTGCTGGGGCAGCGATTCGACGTCCTCGGGCTCCAGCGCTCGACGGCGATCCTCGCGGAGGTGGAGCGCACGCTCCCGGCCCGCGGCGCCAAGCGCGCCGAGGTCGAGCGCGTGCGCCGCTTCGCCCAGCTCGCCGTCGACAACCTCGACCTCTCCGACGCCGTGCTGTCGACGATCTCCAACCCGATCGCCGTCGACGTCAACACCGTGGACGGGCAGACGAGCTCACTCGACGGGTACGCGGTCGCCGCCGCGGTCACCATCGCGCTGATGTTCGTCGGGCTCCTGGTCGCCGCGGGGATGCTCGCCCTCGAGCGCGAGGAGCACGCCTTCGGCCGGCTCGTGCGCGGGCTCGTCGGCCGGACCGCGCTTGTGGCGGAGAAGATCCTGCTCGGGGCGATCGTGGCCGCGGTCATCGCGGTCCTGCTCGTCCTGCTGCTGGCGCTGTTCCAGCCCGTCGACTTCGGCCGCGCGCCCGAGTGGCTGCCGGCGCTCGTGGTCGGCGCGCTCGGCTTCGGCGCGATGGGCGTGGCGATCGGCGCGCTCACGCGGGACGTGCGCGCCTCCTCGCTGCTCGCCTTCCTGCTGTCGCTGCCGGTGGCCGCCCTGGCGCTGGTGCCGAGCGGCTCGATCTCCAAGACCGCCTACGACGCGGTGCAGGCCGTCGGCGCGCTGTTCCCGTTCAAGCCGACGCTGCAGGCCCTCGACGCCGGGCTGAACGGGGCCGGTCCCGCCCTGGGCACGTCGCTGCTGCACCTGACGATCCTCATCGTCGGGTACGGGCTGCTCGCGCGCCTGGGCCTGCGCCGCTTCGGGGCGCGCACGTGAGGCTCCAGGTCCCGCGCGTGCGGCTGCAGGACGGCGCGACGGCGGTCCGCCCGTTCGTCCGCGCCGACCTCGACGACCTGCTGCGCCTGCGCCTGGCCAACCGCGAGTTCCTCGCGCCTTTCGAGGCCACGCGCGATGACGCGTTCTTCACCCGCGCCGCGCAGTCCCGCGAGATCACCCTCGACGGCGATGCGTGGACCGCGGGCCTCGGCTACGCCTTCGCGGTCGTCCACGTGCACGAGGACGGGGACGAGCGCCTGGTCGGCCGCGTCGCGCTGAGCAACATCGTGCGCGGCGCCTGGCAGAACGCGACCATCGGCTACTGGATCAGCGAGGACGCCTGCGGCTACGGGCACGCCAGCGCCGCGGTCGGCCTCGTCTGCTCCTTCGCGTTCGATCACGCCGGCCTGCACCGGGTGCAGCCGGCGATCATGCCCCGCAACGCGCGTTCGCGCCGGGTGGTGGAGAAGAACGGCTTCCGCCACGAGGGCCGCGCGCTGAAGTACCTCCAGATCGACGGGATCTGGGAGGACCACGACATCTTCGCCCTCACGAGCGAGGACTGGGCGGCGCGGACAAGCGGTTCGTGAGTTCATCCGCTCTACGCTGTGGACGATGCCCTTCCCGGTCACCCGCATGCGGCGCCTGCGCGCAACCCCGGCGCTCCGCGGGCTGGTCCGCGAGACGACGCTGGACGCCGGCGACCTGCTGCTGCCGATCTTCGTCCATGAGCACGAGGAGCGCCTGCCGATCGGCGCGATGCCCGGCGTCGACCGGCTGTCCGTCGCGGACGCGGTCGCCGAGGCGAAGGAGTGCGAGCGGCTCGGCGTCGCCGGCCTCGTCCTCTTCGGCATCCCGGACGCGAAGGACGCCGAGGGCTCCCAGGCGTGGGCCGACGACGGCGTCGTGCAGCGCGCGATCCGCGCCATCAAGGCCGAGGTGCCCGGAGTCATCGTCGTCGCGGACCTGTGTCTGTGCGAGTACACCGACCACGGTCACTGCGGGATCCTCCAGACCACGGCCGCCGGGCTGACCACCGTGGACAACGACGCGTCGCTGCCGCTGCTGGCGCGGACCGCGGTCGCCCAGGCCCGGGCCGGTGCCGACCTCGTGGCTCCCAGCGACATGATGGACGGGCACGTGGCGGCGATCCGCACCGCGCTGGACCAGGCGGGCTTCCCGGAGATGCCGGTTATGTCCTACTCCTCGAAGTTCGCCAGCGCGTTCTACGGACCGTTCCGCGAGGCCGCCGACTCCACGCCGGCCTCGGGTGACCGCCGCGGCTACCAGATGGATCCAGGTAACGGGGACGAGGCGGTGCGCGAGTCGCTCATCGACGTCGAGGAGGGCGCGGACATCCTCATGGTCAAGCCGGCGTTGCCGTACCTGGACGTCATCTGGCGCGTGAAGCAGGCGTCCCGCGTGCCGGTCTGCGCGTATAACGTCAGCGGTGAGTATGCGATGGTGAAGGCGGCCGCCGCCGCCGGCTTCATCGACGAGCGCGCCGTCGTGCTCGAGACCCTCACCGCGATCCGCCGCGCCGGCGCGGACATCGTGATCACCTACCACGCCAAGGACGCCGCTTCATGGCTTCTGTAGACAACACCGCCGTTCCGAAGGTCCGCTCCCGCAAGGACGGCGCCGCCGTCCCGCTCAGCGACCTGGACCGCAAGCTGCTCAACCAGATGCAGGGCTCGTTCCCGCTGGAGCAGCGTCCCTACGCGCGGGTGGCCGAGGCGATCGGCGTTCCCGAGGAGCAGGTGCTCGCGGACATCAAGCGCCTGCTCGCAGACCGGATCATCCGCCAGGTCACCCCGATCTACGACACCCGCGCGCTCGGCTACGGCTCGATGCTCGTCGCGGCGAAGGTCGATCCGGAGCACCCGTGGGCGCCCGCGAAGATCATCAACTCGCACCCCGGCGTGAGCCATAACTACCTGCGCAACCACGAGTTCAACATGTGGTTCACGCTCGCGGTCGAGCAGGACTCCAAGCTCGGCCTGCAGGGGACCCTCGACGTCCTCCAGGAGAAGACGGGCGCCGAGTCCATCCGCCAGCTCCCGACGCTGCAGCTCTTCAAGATCCGCATGGACCTGGAGATGGAGGGGGACACGAAGTCGCTGTCCACCGAGGGCGTCGCCGAGGCGCCGATCGAGCTCTCGATGCAGTCCTACGACCAGGTCGACATCGACGTCATCAGCGCGACGCAGGGCGACCTGCCCGTCGTCAGCGAGCCGTACGCCGAGGCCGCCGCGAAGCTCGGCTGGACCCAGGACGAGCTCCTGAACCACCTCGCGAAGATGCAGGAGCGCGGGATCCTGCGCCGCGTCGCCGCGATCCTCTACCACCGCCGCGCCGGCTTCTCCGCGAACGGCATGGGCGTGTGGGCGGTCCCCGAGGACCGCATCGACGAGCTCGGCCCGCGCATGGCTGCGGTCCGCGGCATCAGCCACTGCTACCAGCGCCCGACCTACGAGGACTGGCGCTACTCCGTCTTCACGATGGCCCACGGCCGCTCCAAGGAGGAGTGCGACGCGGTGCTCGACTCGATCGCCGAGTCCACGGGGATCACCGACCGCGCCACGCTCTACTCGTCCACCGAGTTCAAGAAGATCCGCCTGCTGTACTTCACGGAGGACTTCAAGAACTGGGAGCGGGAGCACGCGGGGGTCTAGGACCCGCCCCGGAGTACCGTGGAGGGACGATGTCCGCCTCCCTGACCGACACGAAGTCCGCCGAGCTCTTCGCCCGCGCCGTCCAGCGCCTGCCCGGCGGCGTGAACTCGCCGGTGCGCGCGATGCGCGCCATCGGCCGCGACCCCCTGTTCGTGGACCGTGCCGAGGGCGCGGAGATCGTCGACGTGGACGGCAACCGCTTCGTCGACTACGTCTGCTCCTGGGGCCCGCTCGTGCACGGGCACGCCCACCCGGAGATCCTCGCGGCGGTGCAGGAGGCCGCGGCCAAGGGGACGACCTTCGGCGCCCCGACCGCGGGCGAGGTCGAGATCGCCGAGGAGGTGGCCCGGCGGATCCCCGGCATCGACATGCTCCGCATGACCTCCTCCGGCACCGAGGCCGCGATGAGCACCGTCCGCCTCGCGCGGGCCGCCACCGGCCGCGAGAAGCTCATGAAGTTCTCCGGCGCCTACCACGGGCACCTCGACGGCCTGCTCGCCGAGGCCGGCAGCGGTCTGGCGACGGCCGGTGTGCCGGCCTCCGCGGGCGTCAGCGCCTCCGCGACCGCGAACACGATCATCGTCCCCTGGAACGACGGCGAAGCGGTCGTCAAGGCCTGCGCCGAGCACGAGTTCGCCGCGATCCTCGCCGAGCCCTACCCGGCGAACATGGGCCTCGTGCCGCCCTACGAGGACTTCCTGCAGCTGCTGCGCAACCAGGCGGACGCGACGGGCGCGCTGCTCGTCTTCGACGAGGTCATCAGCGGCTTCCGCGTCGGCCGCGGCGGCGCCCAGGAGCGCGAGGGCGTGACCCCCGACATCACCGTCCTGGGCAAGATCATCGGCGGCGGGCTCCCGGCGGCCGCCTACGGCGCCTCGCGCGAGCTGATGGAGCACATCGCGCCGGCCGGTCCGGTCTACCAGGCGGGCACGCTGAGCGGGAATCCGCTCGCGGTCGCCGCCGGCCTCACGACCCTGCGCCTGCTCGACGACGCCGCCTACGTCAAGCTCGCCGCGACGACGGAGACGCTCGTCCACGGGCTGCGCGAGGCCGCGGGCGACACGCCGGTCCAGATCGTCTCGGTCCCCGGGCTGCTGACCGTCTTCTTCTCCGAATCCCCCGTCCACGACTACGCGGGCGCGCAGGCCTGCGACCTGCCCGCCCACGCGGCGTGGATCCGCGCGCTGTTAGCCCGTGGGGTCTACGCGCCGCCGTCGCAGTTCGAGGCCTGGTTCCCGTCGCTGGCGCATGCGCCCGAGCACGTCGAGCGCACGCTGGAGGCCGCGTCCGCGGCCTTCGCGGAGCTTCGCGGGTGACGCGGACCCCGCTCACCCCGCTGTCGGCGCTGGCCCGGGAGATCGCCGCCGAAGGCGGCCTGCTGCGCGACGCGGTACGGGTTCCCGACCCCGAGCCGCCCACACCCCACGGCGATG
>JAOPZU010000074.1 GCA_025963955.1 Solirubrobacterales bacterium | reverse complement strand
ACGCCCGCCGGGGAGTAGCGCCGGGTCGGCCGCTTGGCCCCCGCGTCCAGCCGCTGAAGCTCACCACGGACCCCCGGAACGCGGGCCCGCCCGTCGCGCCGCTACACTCCCTCGCCTTATGGCAAAGGTGTGTTTCAGCTGCGGGAAGGGTCCCGCCTTCGGTCAGTCCCGGAGTCACTCGATGGTCGCGACCAAGCGCCGTTTCGACCCGAACCTGCAGAAGGTCCGGATCCTGGTCAAGAAGACGGCCAGCCGCGAGTACGTCTGCACGCGCTGCCTCAAGGCCGGCAAGGTGACCAAGGTCACCAGCCAGCCGCGCCCCGCCGCTTCCTGAGCGGGTCCGCCGCACCCGGAGGGTCGAGGTCCCATGCCTGATCCCAGTCTGGTCCGCTTCCGCGCCGTCGTCCACGGGGCGCTGAACCACCTGGAGTCCCGGCGTCAGGAGATCAACGACCTCAACGTCTTCCCCGTCGCGGACGGCGACACGGGCGACAACATGGCCCTCACCCTGCAGGCCGTGCTGCAGGAGGTCGAGACCCTCGCCGCCATCGACGACCGCTCGCTCGACGAGATCGGCCGCGAGGAGGTCTATGAGCGCATCGCCCGTGCGGCGCTGCTCGGCGCGCGGGGCAACTCCGGCGTCATCCTCAGCCAGCTCGTGCGCGGCGCCGCCGAGGAGCTCATCTCCCGACCCGGGGAGCTCGTCGACCCGATCCTCATCAGCTCCGCGATGGCCCGGGCCGCGCAGCGCGCTTACGCGTCCGTCCGGGCGCCCGCCGAGGGGACGATGCTCACGGTCATGCGGGAGATGGCCGCCGCCGCCGCGACCGCGCTGAAGGACATCGAGAACCCGCGACTGGGCAGCGAGTGGAACGTCGAGCTGCAGAACGCGCTCATCGGCGACGTCCTGGAGCAGGCGCTGCGCGCCGGCGAGCAGGCGGTGAAGGACGGCCCCGAGCTGCTGCCCGTCCTGAAGGAGGCCGGGGTCGTGGACGCCGGCGGGTACGCGGTCACGATCATCTTCGCCGGCGTCGTCGCCGCGCTCCGCGGTGGCGACGCGCCGGCGCTGGACCACTACGCGCCGGCGCGCACCACGGCCCGGGTCAGTCACCCCGAGCACGAGTCCTCGACCTACCGGTACTGCACGAACTTCGCGGTGACCGGCCGCGGCCTGGAGTCCCAGCGGTTCATCCCGCTGCTGGAGAACATCGGCGACAGCGTGCTCGTCGTCGGGGACCAGCAGACGCTCAAGATCCACGTCCACACGGACGATCCCGCCAGCGCCACCGGGGTGTTCGGCGGCGCGGGCGAGGTCAGCCACCTCGACGTCGCCGACATGCACGTGCAGGTCGAGCAGCGCGAGGCGCGCATGGCCGGCGGCCGAGCCGGGCGGCCGCTGCAGCGCACGGGTGCGCTCGCCGTCGTCTCCGCGGACGGCGTCGGGCGGCTCTTCCGCGACCTCGGGGTGCAGCCGCTGGACGGCGGACCGACCATGAACCCGTCGATCTACGACATCCTCGTCGGCATCCACGAGGTCGACGCCGAGGAGGTTGTCGTCCTGCCGAACTCGCCCAACGTGATCATGGCCGCCGAGGGCGCCGCGGCGCAGTCGGACAAGACCGTGCGCGTGCTCCCGGTCCGCTCGATGCAGGCCGGCCTTTCGGCCGCGGTCGCCCTGCGGACGGACGCCGACGCGGAGAGCAACGCCACCGCGATGTCCGCCGCGATCGCGTCCATCCGCACCGGGTCGGTCGCCCCCGCCGCGCGCGTGGACTCCGCCGGCCGGTACGGCATCGGCGACGCGGTCGGCTTCGTCGACGACGAGCTCGTCGCGTGGGGCCAGCCGCGCGAGACGCTCCGCGCCGTCATCGCCGCGCTCGGCGAGGGCGCCGAGCTCATCACCTGCATCGCCGGGCAGGGCGCTCCGCTCGGGGAGGACGCCGTCGCGTCGCTCGTCGACGGTGAGGCCGAGCTCGAGTGGAGCTGCGGCGGCCAGCCGAGCTACTGGTGGCTGCTCAGCTCCGAGTAGCCGCTCGTGCCGACGCGCTTCGCCGATCCCGCCGAGTTCTCGCCCATCGACCTGTTCGACGTGCCGGTGCGCTACCCGCGGCCCTCGCGCCTGGACGAGCCGCTGATTTGGGCGATCCCGACCGTTCGTGAGGCGGCCGACCTGCTCGGCCTGCGGACCGTGGGTGACCTGCTGCACCACCTGCCGCGCGACAGCGGCGAGGGGCGGACGATCGAGGAGCTCGTCGAGGACGAGGTCGCCACGATCGTCGTCGAGGTCCGGCGGATCACCGCTCGCCCGGTGCGACGGCGGGGGATGAAGCCGCTCGTGCAGGCGATGGTCGTCGACGGGACGGGGGCGCTGGAGGCGACGTTCTTCAACCAGCCCTGGCTCGAGCGTCAGTACGTCCCGGGCACGCGGCTCGTGCTCGCCGGCAAGTATCAGGGAGGCAACCGCTTCCGCGTGAACTCCCACGCCATCACCGACGAGCTCGTGGCCACGGGCGCGGCGGTCGCGCAGTACCCGGCGACCAAGGGCATCACCTCGACCCAGATCCTCGCGGCGGTGCAGGCGCA
>JAOPZU010000510.1 GCA_025963955.1 Solirubrobacterales bacterium | reverse complement strand
GCGGGACCTCGAACGCATCGGCGACCTCGTAGGCGTTGAGCGTGAGCCGGTGCTCCGGCCGGACCAGCGCCACGACCGGCGTGACGGTGAACCGGGTGCCGGTGGTGTACGTGGGCATCTGCCCGATGACCTCGGTGAACTCCCGTTCCAGCCCGATCTCCTCGTGGGCCTCGCGCAGCGCCGTCTGCTGCAGGTCGTCCTCGTCCTCGTCCTGCCGGCCACCGGGAAACGAGATCTCGCCCGCGTGGCGGCGCATGTCGTCCCGCCGTTTGGTGAGGACCGCGGTCAGCTCCCCGTCCGCGGCGACGTAGAGCGGGACCAGAACGGCGGCGGCGGTACCGCCGTGCACCTCGAGGGTGGCGGCCTCGACCGGGTCGAGGAGGGCGCCGCGAAGGGCCTGCGCCAGGGCGGCGCGGTCCTGCGGGGCGGTGGACGGGGCGGCGTGGCGGATGACGGCGGGCGGCGCTAGGAGACGAGCGCGACGCGCTCGACCCGCTCGTCGAACATGACCTCGCCGTCGAGCGTCCGGTGCACCGGGCACTTCGCGGCGATCACCTTCAGGCGGGCGACCTGCTCGTCGCTGAGGTGCTCCGGGAGGCGCAGCACGAGGTCGAAGCGCGTCGGACAGCCCCGCTCGGAGGCGGTGTACTGACAGGTGACCTCGGTCGCGCCCAGGTCCCAGCCCTTGCGCTGGGCGTACATCTCCATCGTGATCGCGGTGCACGACGCGAGCGAGGCGGCCAGCAGCTCCTGGGGAGACGGCCCGGTGTCCTCACCGCCCTCGTTCAGCGGCTCGTCCGAGACGAGCTGGTGCTGGCGCACCTTCACCGTCTGCTTGAACACGCCGGCGCGCGAGGAGGTCGCCTTCATGGCATCCGGAAGAGCCTTTCCCATTCCTCGATGGTACGCGGTCCGCGGACGCTCACACGCCGTGTCCAGCGCCGGCGTGCGCGGGCCGGTCTCAGAGCGGACTGAGCAGCAGCCCGGTCGGCACCTTCGGCGCGAACGACGTCGACTTCGCCGGCATGTTCACCCCAGCCTTCGCGACCGCTTGGACCTGCGCCACCGGGCTCGCCCGCAGGAAGAACGCGGCGTCGAAGCTGCCGTCGTCGACGAGCGCGACGGCCTCCGCGTCTGAGCGGGCGTAGTCCAGTCCCTCGCGGCGGTCGATCTGGTCCTGGGTCATGCCGAGGGCGCCCGTGAGCAGGAGCGCCTGCAGCACCGCCGTGTCCAGGGCGCGGTACGCGGCGGGCTCGCCGGGCATCGCCGCGTCCGCGATCGCCTGGGTGCGCAGCACGCAGCGATGGGCCTGCCCGTCAGCGCCGTCCAGGAACCCAAGGGGGAGCGGGCCGGCGGCCGGGTCCGGACGCAGCGCGTCCCGCGCGATCGTCGTCACGGCGAAGTGCCGGTGCAGGAGCGCCAGCAGGCGCTCGCGGCGCCCGGGGTCGCCGCCGAAGCGGACCAGGCGGTGCGTCGGGTGGACGACCAGGCCGGGATCCTGGGCGGCCACGAGCAGCATCAGGACGTACTGCGCGCCCTCGTCCTCGGGGCGCTCCCGGGCGTAGCGCCGCGCCGCCTCGTAGCGGTGGTGGCCGTCGGCGATCAGCAGCTCGCGGTCGGTGAGGGCCTCCTGCAGCGCGGCCGTCACCGCGAGGTCGCCGACGCGCCACAGGCGGTGCTCGGTTCCCTCGTCGTCCAGGGCGGCCGCGTCCGGCGGCGTCGCTGCGAACACCGGGCCGAGCAGGCCGGTGACAGCGCCGCCGGTGTCGTCGTGCAGCGCGAAGACGGGGGAGAGGTCGGTGTGCGTCGCCCGCGTGAGCTGCAGGCGGTCGGCGACGGCCGCCGGGTGGGTGCGCTCGTGCGGGCGGATTCGCCCCGGGCCGTAGTCGCTCACGCGCACCCGGGCGAAGACGCCGCGGCGGGTCAGGGGCTGCCCGTCGGGGCCGGGGAAGCGCTGCTCGAGCAGCCAGAGGGCGGGCGCGGGGTCCCGGACGAGCACGCCGCCGGTGAACCACTCGCGCAGCAGCACGGCAGCGTGGTCGTAGCGGTGCTCGAGCGGCGCCTGGCGATCGTCCGCCAGGTCGGCGGCGATGATGTTCAGGGGGGTGCGGGCCAGCAGCGCCGCGCGGAGCACGGGGTCCGACACGTCGTAGGGCGGCGAGATGACGGCCGCCAGCGACGGGACGCGATCCAGGGCGTATCGCACGGCGCGCAGCGGCTGGATCTCGGCCATCCGCCGCACGGTAGCGGCGCGGACGGCCGTGGCCTCAGGTCACGACTCAGCGGATGCGACGCCCGAAGTCGTGGACGTAGGTGGCCCCGTCCGGGCCGTCCGGAGAGCCGGTGCTGACGCCGAGGCCGATCTCACGGAAGCGGCGCTGCAGGATGTTGGCCCGGTGGCCGGGGGAGTTCATCCAGGCGCGGACGATCGCCCTTGGGGTGGCCAGCTCGCCCGTCCCGTACGCGATGTTCTCGCCGACCCACCACCGGTGCAGCGCGCCGGAGAGGTAGCCCGTGCGGCGAATGCGGTCGAGCATCGTCGTGCCGTCAGGCGCGGTGTGGTCGAAGAAGCGGTCCGTGACGAGCTGCTTCGCGAAGGCGGTCGCGGCCTTGTCGAGGACCGGGCGGCTCGTGAGCGGGACGAGGTGGCGCTTCGTGCGCTCCCGGTTGACGAGGCACAGCGTCGCCCTGTTCTCGGCGACGAGGTTCGTGCGGGTCGGGGCGGTGTCGGCGCCCGC
>JAOPZU010000010.1 GCA_025963955.1 Solirubrobacterales bacterium | reverse complement strand
GCGCCCGCGCCGCGCGGGCTGACCCGCGCTCCCTCACACCACCCGCACGCAGCGACCGGGCCCGGGAGCGGCAGGTGCCTGCCATGCTCCCCCGATGGCCTCCGATCCCGTCTCCGACCGCTGGCGCATCGCCTCCGGCGTTACCCCCGACCTGGCGTCGATCGACCCGTCGACCAAGGACGGAGCGCCCGGCGGGAAGAGCGAGACCAAGGCGACGACCGACGCCCTGCGCGAGCGCCTGATCGAGCTGCAGGCCCGCCTCTACGCGGAGGGGAAGCGCTCGCTGCTGCTCGTCCTGCAGGCGATGGACGCCGGCGGCAAGGACGGCACGATCCGCGCGGTCTTCGCCGGCGTGAACCCGCAGGGCGTCCGCGTGGCGAGCTTCAAGGCCCCGACCGACCTCGAGCTGGCCCACGACTTCCTCTGGCGGATCCACGCCCAGGCGCCCGCCGACGGCGAGCTGACCGTCTTCAACCGCAGTCACTACGAGGACGTGCTCGTCGCCCGCGTGCACCACCTCGTCCCGGAGGACGTGTGGCGCTCGCGCTACGGGCAGATCCGCCACTTCGAGCAGCTGCTGCACGACAGCGGCACCACGGTCGTCAAGGTCATGCTCCACATCTCCAAGGACGAGCAGCGCGAGCGCCTGCAGGAGCGCGTCGACGATCCCGGCAAGCGCTGGAAGTTCAATCCCGGCGATCTCGCCGAGCGCGAGCACTGGGACGCCTACCAGCAGGCCTACGCCGACGCGATCGGCCACACGAGCCGCGAGCACGCCCCGTGGTACGTCGTCCCGGGCGACCGCAACTGGTACCGCAACTGGGCGGTGCTGCAGATCCTCGTCGACGCGCTCGGGCGGATGGACCCGCAGTACCCGCCGGCGGCCGAGGGCGCCGAGGGCATCACCGTCGCGTAGCGGCGTCCGCGAGCGGGGACGGCCGCGCCGCGCTCAGCCCTCGTTGCGCGAGTCGGGCCCCGCCACGGGCTCGCACTGCGGCTTGTCCGGGAAGCCCGGCCCGGTGCCGGCCTTGCAGCCGGGGTCCTGCGCCGGGGCGTCAGGGGTCGTGGCCGGCTTGGTCTCGGTCGGGACGGTGCGCGTGGTGTCCTCACCGGGCGAGACGCCGCCGTCGTTGGCGGGCGTGGTCGTCGTCTGCCCACCGTCGTTGCCGGCGGTCGAGGTCGTCGGCGCGGGCGCGGTCGTCGGGACCGTCTGCGTCGTGACCGGCTGCGTCGTCGTGGCCGTGGCGGTGGTCGCGGTGGTCGCGGTGCTCGTCGACGGCACGCTCAGCGTCTGGCCGGCGTTCTCGGAGCCGCCCCCGCAGCCGGCCAGCAGCGCCGAGCCGGCGCCGAGGAGCAGCGCGAGCAGGCCGACGGCGAGGCGGCGCAGCGTCGGGGTGAGCAGGGTGCGGTGCAGGACGTTCACGCCCCCATGGTGGCAAGGCGTCCGGTCGGGCGCGATGCCGGGAGCGTCCTCAGGCCTCCACGGCCGCCTGCTCGAGCTCGTCCAGCGCATCACGCAGCGCATCGATGAGCATCGGGAGGTCGGGCATCTGGTCGCGGTCGGCGATGATCCCGAAGTCGAGGTGGCCGCGGTAGCTGAGCACGGTCACGTTCAGGCCGGCACCGTCGGTGATGACCGACACCGGGTAGTTGTGCTGCAGCTCGGCGCCCGCCATGTAGATCGGGATGGGCGGCCCCGGGACGTTGGAGATGACGACGTTGTAGAGCGGGCGCATTCCCTGGCGGGTGCCCATCTGCAGCGCGACGCGGGCGGCGCGGGCGTTGATCGCGGGCGGGATGAACTCCGTGATGTCCTGCAGCGCGGCGGCGGGCAGGGCGCGGTGGCGGTCCTTGGCCGCCTTCATCGCCTCGTGCGTGCGCATCAGGCGGGCGACGGGGTCGGCCTCGTCGGTCGCCAGCGGCGCGATCATGATGCTGATCTTGTTGCCGTAGGTCCCCATCTCCTCGTCGGTGCGCACGGACACCGGGATCTGCGCGAGCAGCGGCTCGTCCGGCAGCTCGTCGTGCGCGATGAGCCAGGCGCGGACGGCCGAGGTCGTGAGGCTGACGACGATGTCGTTGACCGTCACGCCGTAGCGGTTCTTCAGCGTCTTGACGGTCTCCAGCGGCAGCGACCCGTAGGCGAAGCGGCGGTGGGGGGAGATCTTGCCGTTGAAGCTCGTCTTTGGCGCGCGCATCTTCGGGCGCTCCAGGACGTCGCCGTCGCGCGTGCCGTTCGCGAGGTTGCGCATCCGGGAGAGCGTGCGGCTCATCGTCTCCGCCCCCGGGACCCCGAGCACGGACGGCGCCACGTCCAGGTGCGGCAGGACCCCCGGCGCGGCCCGGAGCATCCGCAGCGGCTGCAGCGGCAGCGCCGCCACCCCGCGGCCGAGCATCGACAGCTGGTTGGGTGCCGCCGCGATCGGGCCCGGCGCCGGCGTCTGCGGGAACTCGCGGCCCTCCGGGGCGAGGTCGAAGAGGATGCCCAGGATCTCGGCGCCCGAGACGCCGTCGATCATCGCGTGGTGCATCTTGGTGAGGATCGCGAACTGCCCGTCGGGCAGCCCCTGGATGACGTACAGCTCCCACAGCGGCCGCGAGCGGTCCAGGTGGCGCGAGCTGATCCGGGCGACCTGCTCGGCCAGCTGCGCCTGGTCCCCGGGCGCCGGCAGCGCGAGCTCGCGGACGTGGAACTCGAGCTCGAAGTCCGGGTCCTCGATCCAGTACGGCCGGTCGAGGCCGAGGGGGACCTCCGCCAGCCGGCGGCGCAGCGGCGGCAGCAGGTGCATCCGCTCCTGCAGGACCGCCAGCACGTCCGCCAGGGTCACCGCGCCGCCCGGGACCGCCGACGGGTCGAAGACCGCGAGCATGCCCACGTGGCCGGTGGTGGTGGGGCTCTCGATCGCGAGGAACTGGGCGTCGAGGCTCGTCAGCTGGCGCATCGCCCGGTTGTATCCGATCGGACGGTGGCGCGTTCGTTGTTCGTGCAACCATATGTTGCATGTCCACGGACCGGCGTCGCTCCCTCACCCTCCTGCTGTGCTGCCTGGCGCAGTTCATGGTGATCCTCGACGTGTCGATCGTGAACGTCGCCCTGCCCTCCATCCAGGGTGACCTGCGCTTCTCGGACGCCGACCTGCAGTGGGTCGTGAACGCCTACACGCTCGCGTTCGCGGGCTTCCTGCTGCTCGGCGGGCGCGCGGCGGACATCCTCGGACGGCGTGAGGTCTTCGTCGCCGGCATCTCCCTCTTCGCCCTCGCGTCGCTGGTCGGCGGGGTCGCGCAGAACGAGGGGATGCTCGTGGCCGCTCGCGCGGCGCAGGGGCTGGGCGGCGCGATCGTGGCGCCCGCGACCCTGTCCATCCTGACCACGACGTTCACCGAGGGCGCCGAGCGCAACCGCGCGCTCGGCCTCTGGGGCGCGATGGGCGGTGTCGGCGGCGCGACGGGCGCGCTGCTCGGCGGCCTGCTGACGGAGACGCTCTCCTGGCGCTGGATCCTGCTCATCAACGTCCCGGTCGGCCTGGCGGTCGTCGTGGCCGCGCTGCGCGTGCTGATGCCGCGCGTCACCACGCCCGGCGCCCAGCGCCGCTTCGATCTCGCGGGCGCGTTCAGCGTCACCGCGGGCCTGGTGGTCTTCACCTACGGCATCGTGGGGACCGAACAGCACGGCTGGGCCTCGGCGCGGACGCTGCTCGTCCTCGGCCTCGGCCTGGTCCTGCTCGGCGTCTTCCTGACGATCGAGAGCCGCATCGCCAAGGCCCCGCTGATGCCGCTGCGGATCTTCGCCTCCCGTCCCCTGACGGCCGCCAACGTCGTGGTCTTCTGCATGGGCGGCGCGGCCTTCGCCATGTGGTACTTCGTCTCGCTGTACCTCCAGAAGGTCCTCGGGTACGCGCCCATCAAGACCGGGTTGGCGTTCCTGCCGATGACGCTGGCGATCGTGCTCTGCTCGCAGCTCGCCTCCCGGCTGACGGGCCGCCTCGGGCCGGGCCCGGTGCTGGCCGTCGGCATGACGAGCATCGCGTTCGGGATGCTCCTCTTCACCGGCGTGAGCGCGGACGGCGGCTACCTGGCCGACGTGCTGGTTCCCTCGCTGCTGTGCGCGGCGGGCATCGGGTTCTCGTTCGTCCCGGTGACGATCGCCGCGACCGCCGGGGTCGACCGCTCGGAGGCCGGGCTCGCCTCGGGCCTCGTGAACACCTTCCGGCAGGTCGGGGGCTCGCTCGGCCTGGCGCTGCTGGCGACGGTCGCCACGCAGCGGACGGCCGACGTCGCTGGGCGGGTCCCGAACCCGGTCGCGCTGACCGACGGCTTCCAGCGCGCCTTCCTGGTGGGCGCGGGCTTCGCCCTGGTCGGCGCGCTCGTCAGCCTCACCGTCCTGGCGCGCTCCGGACGCGAGGCGGCGACCGC
>JAOPZU010000003.1 GCA_025963955.1 Solirubrobacterales bacterium | reverse complement strand
GTGGACAGCGGTCGGACGGCGTGCCTGTCATCGGTGGGCGACATCGACGGTGAGGGAGGTCCCGTTGGTCCACGGTACCGAACCTCCGGCCCCGGAACGGCGGTCGCAGCGTCGCCGGTCATCCCCCGGCCCGGCGTCCGGCGACGGCTCACCCGCCAACCCGGTGTGTCGCGCCGCGTTCCATCGGCATGACGTCGTCCTCCGTCCCGCCGATGACCATCCGCCGCCGGGCCGTCGACGGCGTCACCGTGATGTCCGTGGTCGGGGAACTGGTCGACGCGACGGCGCCCGCGCTCGCGCGGCGGCTGATCGCTGTCGACGGGCCGCTGATCCTCGACCTGACGCGGTGCCGGTTCGTCACCGCGCCGGGCTGCGCTCCGCTGTTCGCCTACCGCCGGAGCGGGCCGGTCGCGGTGGTGTGCGAGCGACGCAGCGCCGTCGAGACGGCGCTGCTCCGCATCACGGCCGGGTCGCTCCCGATCCACGACCGCGTCGCCGACGCGGTGGACGGTCTGCGCCTCGCTCACTGACGCGGGGGCACACCGCTCAGCGCGGGCGCGCTCAGCGCGTCCGTCACGTCCGCGCCAGGGGCGAGTCCCGCAAGCGCCGGGGCCTGCGCCCCGTCGCCGGTCGCGGGCCAGCCCAGGCCGGACGCGAACGCCTCTGCCGAGCGGCGGCTGCTCGCGATGCGCCAGTCCGTCTGCTTGCGCAGGTCGAACCACAGCAGCGAGCGGATCCCGGGATGCTTCCGCAGGTAGGCGAACATGTCCAAGATCCAGCGGCCCTTGTCGCCGCCGGCCTCGGCGCTGCCGACCTCGCTGATCTGCACGGGCTTGTGCGGTGCGATGCGGTGCAGCTGGTTCAGCGGCCCGGCGAAGATGCTCATGAACGTGCGCCATCCGGTCCACCGCAGGGCCGAGCCGCCGTTGAAGCCGGACAGGCCGACCTCGTCGACGACGTCGTCGCCGGGGTAGTCCAGGCCGTCCAGCGTCTTGGCCACCGGCGCCCAGATCCAGCGCACGTTGCTCGCGCCCTCGCGCACGAAGATCGCGTGCACGTGACGCCAGGCACGGCGGTAGTCACCGCGCCGGTTGCCGTTGCCCGCCTGGGCCCACGGGTACCAGCTGCCGTTCATCTCGTGCGCGAAGCGCAACGCGACCGGGCCGCCGTAGGCCGCGAGCTCCCGCGCCCACGTCCGGATGTAGGCGTCGTGCGAACCGGAGGTGATCGTCGCCAGGCGGAACGCGGGCTGGCGGTGGTTCAGGCCCCTGGTGTAGTCCCAGGGCTCCCAGCTGATCTGCGGAACGCTTCCCCGCGCGGCGGTCGCCCGCAGCTGCGCCAGGTCGACGTGCGGGTTGTGCGCCCAGTCGGCGAACCACTGCACGATCCCGGCGTGGCCGCGGATGTCCTGCTCGAAGGCGTTGACCTCGTTGAGATCGCCGCGCGTCCAGCGCGCGGTCGAGTTCTTGGCCAGCGCAGCGGTGGTCACGCCCACCACGACCTGACCCGGGATCGGGGCACGGACCGGCCAGGCCGCCACGGGCCGGGCCTCGACGCGCTCCGGGCTGAGGGTCGGCACCGGCTGAAACACCATCATGCCGATGATCGAGGCGACGGCGATCGTCGCCGACAGCTTGCCGGCGCTCTGCCGCAGCACCTGGGCGCGCAGCGGGCGCGGGTGCTCGTGGACGTGGAGCGCGACGATGGCCAGCGCGGCGAGCAGGTAGAGGACGACGTTCAACAGCGCGAGCTTGCGGTAGCCCGCGGCCTCGCCGCCGTCGAGCTGCAGCAGGAACGGGGAAGCGGAGATCGTCGCCAGCAGCAGGTAGGGCGCGAGGATCCGCATCGGCAGCGGGACGGCGCCCTCACGGCCCTTCGGCGTCACCTTGAACGAGAACTCGCGCCCCATGATGCGGCCGACGATCGCGTGGACGCAGCCGATGAGCGCCCACGGCCACCGCACGAGCTGGAACAGCGCCATCTCCCAGGACACGGCGTGGGCGGTGCGCGGGCGCAGGAACTCCAGGCGGCGCAGCCACAGCACGACGAGCAGCAGCGTGAGCATCGCGGGCGTGAAGTGCCCGTAGAAGTCGGTCAGAGAGACGCGGACGAACGGCGCGCGCATGGCGATGGCGACGATCGGCCCAAGGACGGACGCCAGCATCAGCAGCCCGAAGAGGGGGTACCAGAGCTGGCAGAAGCCGAGCCGGACCTTGGCGGAGCGCCGCAGGCCCTTCCAGTAGCGGTGGTTCACGCCGAGCAGGACGTTCATCATGCTCCGCGACCACTGGAACTCCTGGGTCAGGCAGTCGGCCAGCGTCTCAGGTCCGTCACCGTGGGCTTCGGCGTCGATGGCGAAGACGCCCTGCCAGTCCTGCGAGCTCAGCATCAGCGTCGTGGTGAAGTCCTCCGCGAGCTCCGGGCCCAGGCCGCCGACCTCGCGCAGGGCCTGGGTCCGCACCGCGTAGTGCGAGCCGATGCAGCTCGGGGCGTACCCACCGCTGTGCCCGGCCTGCGTGGGGCCGTGGAGGACCGCCTCGGCGTAGAGGCGCCCCCGCGCGGACCACGAGCGATCGGCGTTCCGGTCGCAGACGCTCGGGGCCGCGACGTAGCCGACGTCCGGGTCGGCGAACGGCATGACCATGTGGCGCAGGTAGGCCGGTGCCGGCACGTGGTCGGCGTCGAGCTGCACGACGACGTCGTATGCGTCGTAGCCGAAGTGGTCGTAGAAGTAGGCGAGGTTGCCCTCCTTGCACCGCGTCCGTCGGGGCCAGGTGGGGCGGTGGTAGTCGGCGACGCCATACCGGGTGGACAGGCGGACGCCGTGCTCGGCGCACCACCGGCGGGTGGGCTCGTCGGGCTGCTCGTCGGCCAGCCACGCGTCGTACGGGTACGGGAACTCCTGCGTGAGCATCGCTTCCAGGGTTTCGCGCACCAGCGGCCACGGCTCGCTCGGGGCCTTCGTCACGACGATCGCCACCCGCAGCACCGGAACCGCGATGCCGGTGTCCGGCCGCTTCATCCGCCAGATCCAGAAGAAGAACCACACGGGCAGGAAGACGGTCTCGGTCGCCAGCAGCGCGGAGTTGATGCCCATCGCCAGCGGCGACTCGACGTGCCCGGGCTGCACCCACCACGCCCACGCCCACACGGTCGAGGCGGCCCACGCGACGGTGATCGCGAGCAGGTTCCGGCGCTGCCGGCGCGTGAGCGGGTCGATCAGGTGGCGGTTGTGCCGGCGGCGGCGGCGCGCGCGTCGCCGGTCGGCCGGGGTGGGCCTGGCGTCGGACGGCGCGGGCGT
>JAOPZU010000614.1 GCA_025963955.1 Solirubrobacterales bacterium | reverse complement strand
ACGTCCTCGTCTGCCTCTCCGAGCACGAGGGCTTCTGCATCCCGCTGCTGGAGGCCTTCCACGCCGGGACGCCCGTGGTCAGCCGGCCCGCGGGCGGCATCCCCGAGGTCGCGGGTGACGCCGCGCTGCTCACCGACGACCGCGACCTCGCTGTCGTCGCGGAGCTCGTCGCCCTGGCCGTCCAGGACGTGGAGCTCCGCGCGGTCCTCCGGGCCCGCGGGCGTGAGCGTCTGGCGCACTTCGGCCACGACGCCACCGCGCAGGCACTCCGCGAGCTGCTCGAGCACGCGGCGTCCCTGCCGCGTCCCTGAGACGAGCGCTCGGCCTGGAGCCGGGGCGTCCGGCGGGCCGCACGGGCTTCCTTGTAGGGTCCGGCCGGCATGGACGATCTTGCGCAACGGGTGGCCGATCACCCGGGCTGGTACCACGCTCTCGACCTGCCGGGCGGCGTGGAGACCCCGGGCTACTGCGACCTGCGGCCCTTCGCGCCGACGGCGCTGCCGGTCTCCCTGGCGGGGCGGCGCTGCCTCGACGTGGGCACCTTCGACGGCTTCTGGGCCTTCGCGATGGAGGCCTGCGCGGCCGACGAGGTGTACGCCCTAGACCTGCCGGACGGCACCCAAGCCGACTGGCCGCCGAACACCCGCGAGGAGAACCTACGCGCGAGCCGGGACTCCGGCCTGGAGTGGGGCTCGGGCTTCAAGATGGCCCACGCCGCACTCGGCTCGCAGGTCAAGCGCATCGAGGGCAACGTCTACGACCTGACCCCGGAGTGGACGGGCGGCCCGGTCGACCTCGTCCTCTGCGGGACGATCCTGCAGCACCTGCGGGACCCGACGGGCGCGCTGGAGCGGATGTACGCCACGCTCAGGCCCGGGGGGACGTTGCTGATGATCGAGGCCTACTCGGTCCAGCTCACGCGCACGCACCGCAAGCTGCCCGTGGCCGAGTACCGGCCGCCCGCGCCCGGCACCCAGTTCACCATGTGGGTGCCGAACAACGCGCTGCTGCGCGTCTGGGCTACCACCGACGGCATCTTCTAGGCGCCCGGCGAGGAGGACGTCAAGCACCGCCCGGTGCGCGGCGCCGCCCGCGGGGACCAGATCGCCCGGCTGACGTTCACGCGTCCGGCCTAGAACGACCCCTCGGTCACCGCCTCGACCATCGCCTGGGAACAGCGGTCGGGGCCGGGGATGTCCGGCTTGGCGCGGTAGAGCGTGTAGGCGTCGATCCGCTGCACCGGTGCGCCAACCGCGTCCGCCGGCTCGGGGGCGTCGTTCTTGGTGAGGATGAAGTCGGCCTTGCGCGAGAACTGCACGCGCGGGTAGTTCGTCCCCAGCAGCGGTCGCTGCGAGCACAGCGGCTGGCCATGCAGCATGAACGCCGTCCAGTTCTGCTCCTGCGGGTTGATGTCCAGCCGCACCGACTTCCCCGGCGGCAGGCGCGCGTCGATCTGCTGCAGCTGCAGCACGCTCTTGGGCAGCTCGTCGAACGTGGACCCGATCTCGTGGGCGGCGGAGCTGATGGCGAGCATCCCGAGGACGACCGCCCCCAGGATGCCGGCCCGCGCCGGGCGGACCTTCGCCGCGCCCGCGGCGGCCAGCGCCAGCACCACCGGCCCGACGAAGGCCAGCAGCTTGAAGTGGAAGTAGTAGCCGAACGGGCGGATCCGGAACCACACGAGGAACACGAGCGTGAAGAGCAGCAGCGCGAGCAGCCCGCGCCGCAGCGGCGCGTCGAGCGAGCGCAGCGCGAGCCACGTCGCGTACAGCAGCGGCAGCGCCATCACGGCCAGGCCCGGGTAGGTGTTGATCGCCAGGAACTGCGGCTCGATGAAGTACCCCCTCAGGTCCCCGCCCCAGTTGACGAGCGTCGTCGCCGGGTTCAGGACCACGGACGCGGCCGTCGACATCTTCTCGCTGACCCCCTTCAGCGGGGGGACGGAGAAGGCCGCGACCAGCGCGAGGACCCCCGGCACCATCCAGGCCAGCGATCTTGGCCCCCGCCAGACGTCGCGCGGGCGCCGGCGCTTGACCTCCGGCCACAGCACGACGAGCAGCGGCAGCAGCGGGATCGGGGCGGCCAGCGGGTAGGCCAGCGTGACGATGAGCAGGAACATCAGCAGCAGCGCGATGCCGCCGCGGGTGCGCTCCTTCACCGCCCACCACGCGAGCACGCAGGCGAAGGGCATCCCGAAGAAGCCCCAGGTCTGGTTGAAGTAGGGGTGCATCACCGTGTGGAGGACCATGCGGTCCAGCCCGACGTAGGCCATCGCCGCGAGCGCCGCCCACGGCGGGGCGCGCAGCAGCTCCCGGGCGAACAGGAAGAACCCGAGCGCCGCCATCCCGAGCAGCATCGCCGCCACCGTGGAGATGGTCTGGTAGACCTCGAGCCCGCTCAGCGAGGAGACCGCGGCGAGCGTGTAGTAGATCGGCTGCTTGGAGCGCCAGACGAGCGGGACGCGGTCCACCGGCTCCTCGATCGCGGAGCTCGTCGGGTAGTGCTTCTTGAGGAAGATGGCCGTGCCGACAGCCAGGTGCGCGTCCTGGCCCTGACCCTCGACTGTGGCGAACCCCGCCCGCAGCAGCGGGATCAGCGCGATCGCGACGAGCAGCACCGCGATCCACGCCGGCCAGGCGACCCGTCGCAGGACCGCGCGGCGGTCCGTCGCGACCTCGTCGGGGGTGGCGTCCTCCGCGAGGGGCGCCGGTTCGCGCGGGCGCCGC
>JAOPZU010000601.1 GCA_025963955.1 Solirubrobacterales bacterium | reverse complement strand
CCAGCAGCGCGACGAGCGCACCGGCGGCCAGCACGGCGGCCCCGATCGGCAACGCGCTCGTCATGCCGTCGACGAACGCCTGCGGGCTCGCGTAGCCGCCGTTCGCGCTGAAGACGCTGGCCAGCACCGCGACGCCCATCACCCCGCCGAGCTCGCGGATCGCGTTGTTGGCGCCCGAGGCCTGCCCGGCCTCCTCCGGCCGGACGGCCGCCAGCACCGCGTTCGCCGACGGCGCGAAGACGAGCGCCATGCCCGTCCCGCCCATGACGAACGGGATCAGCAGCGCGCCGTAGGCGACGTCGACCGTGGCCACCTGCGAGAGCCAGAGGATCGCGCCGGCCTGGAGCGCCAGCCCGGCCGTCATCAGGGGCCGGGACCCGATGCGGTCGCTGAGGATCCCCGCGATGGGCGCGACGATCATCGGCATCCCGGTCCACGGGAGGGTCAGCAGCCCGGCCTTGAACGGCCCGTACCCTTGGGCGTTCTGGAAGAACTGCGAGAGCAGGAAGATCGAGCCGAAGACGCCGAAGAACATCGCGAACGCCACGCCGCTGGTGGCGGCGAAGCCGCGCGAGCCGAAGAAGCGCAGCGGCAGCATCGGGGCGCTCGCGCGTCGCTCCCAGGCCAGGAAGGCGCCGAGCAGCAGCACGCCGGCGGCCAGTGAGGTCAGGACCGTCGTGCTCGCCCAGCCGAGCGGCTGGCCACGGACGATCCCGAAGGTCAGGCCGAACAGGCCGGTGGCCGCGAGCCCCAGCCCGGGGAGGTCGAGCTTCGCGCTCGGGCCGTAGGACTCGGTCAGGCGGCGCAGCGCGAGCGGGACGACGATCAGCCCGGTCGGGACGTTCAGCCAGAAGATCCAGTGCCAGGAGATGCCCTCGACGACCGCCCCGCCGACGAACGGCCCGAGCGCGACGCCGAGCCCGCTGACGCCGGCCCACACGCCGAGCGCCAGGCCACGGCGGGAGCCCGGGAAGGCCTCGGCCAGGAGCGTCAGGGTGAGCGGGGTCACCATCGCGGCCCCCGCGCCCTGCAGGCCCCGCGCCGCGATGAGCCCGTCGACGCTCGGGGCCAGCGCGGCGGCCGCGCTCGACGCGGTGAAGACGGACAGGCCGATCGTGAACATCCGCTTGCGGCCGATGCGGTCGCCGAGCGCGGCGCCCGTGACGAGCAGCACGGCGAAGGACAGGGTGTACGCGTTGACCGTCCACTCCAGCGATTCGAGCGAGCCACCGAGGTCCGTCCGGATCGACGGCAGGGCGACGCCGACGACCAGGTTGTCCAGCGCGGTCATGAAGAGCGCGATCGACACGATCGCGAGGGTCCAGCCGGGGCGGGTTCCCGGGGCAGGTGGGGCATCAGGGGACATCGGGTGCGGCCTTTCGTTCGGGGGCGGAGAATCAGAAGAAGAGTGAGCGGTCACACACTGGAAGGGCAAAAAAAGACGACGACGTGCGCCCTCAAGCCGGGTCGTCGTCGTCCTTGTAGGCGCAGAGGCTCGTCGCCCACGGCTCGTCGAGCTCGAAGGCGCCCATCGCGGCCAGGACGTTCATGAGCATGCCGGTGGCGAAGAAGCCGGAGATCTCGTGATCGTCCGCCCCGGTTTCCGCCCGGATCAGCGCGTGCAGGCGCCGGAAGCCCTCCTGCATGGCGGCGCGGATCGCCGGCTCGTCGACGGCCGCGGCGTGCCCGTGCATCTGCAGCAGGAGCATCGTGCGGTCCTGGATGAGCTCCGCGTAGGACTCGCCCATGGCGTGCAGGACGTCCTCACCCTCCGCCCGCGCCTTGGCCGCGGCCGCGACGAACGTGGCGTGGATGCGCTCGTTGCACCGCTCCACCAGCGCCACGGCGAGGTCGATCTTCGTGGGGAAGAGGCGGAACAGGTACGCCTGGGAGATGCCGGCCGCCTTGGCGACCTCCATGGTCGGGGTCCCGTGGAAGCCGCGTGCCGCCATCACGCGCATGCCCGCCTCGACGATCGCCTCGCGGCGCTCCTCGGCGGTGGACAGCGTGCGGGTCCTGGCGGCGGGCGGGGTCATGCGACAGGTGTGAGTGTGTACTCACTCCTTCGAGATGTCAAGCCCGCGTCACTGCCTGCGGCAGGGCGGCCCGGCCATCAGCCGCCAGTATGTGCTGCGCACGACCTCGACGTAGCCCTTGGGCACCACGAGCGGCGGGACGCCCTGGTAGTAGCGGCGCTCGACCGACTCGTCGATCGGCATGAGCAGCAGGGGAGCCACCGGGTAGCGCGTGTCGTGCCGGTCGCGCACCGCCCCGGGCGCCGCGCCCATGTAGTACCGCAGCGGCGGGATCTCGGGATGGTCGTAGGTCGTCAGGCGGCCGCACGCGGTCGTGTACGTCCGGAAGGCGGGCGAGTCCGCGATGTCCTTCAGGTCGGTCTGGATCTCGCGCGAGTTCGTCACCTTCGCGCGCACGTCCCCGATCAGGTTCGCGTTCCACGGGATGAACAGCACGCTCAGCGCGAGCGACGCGAGGCCGATCCGCTGCCAGCGCCGGCGCTCGGCGGACTGCTCGGGCAGTTGGCGCCAGCCGAGGCAGCCGACGGCGTAGACGACGGCCAGCAGCAGCGTGGGCGTGAGGACGTAGCGCGCGATGAGGGGCAGCCCCGCGAGGGTGCTCAGCAGGAAGAAGACGAGCATGGCCGCCGCGACGCCGAGCAGGATCAGGCCCCGCCGGGCGAGCAGGACGACGAAGGCGCAGCCGATCGGGACGCCCACGATCAGCGGCTCGCGCAGCGTGAAGCCGAGGAACTTCAGCGTGCGGAACGGGGCCTGCACGGGCGAGCGCGGGCGGTCGAGCTGGGCGGCCAGGTCGCTCGTCCCGTGCAGGGAGTGCAGGAGGTCCCCGGTGATCGCGGCGTCGCTGATCGCCCACAGGATCGCGCCCGAGGCGCCGAGGAGGGCAAGGGCGGCCAGACGCCCCGGGGCCGCGCGCAGGCCGTCCCGCAGCAGGCGCGCCGCGCCCCCGGCGCCGCGGACCGTGCGGATGTCCCCGCCGGGCGCCGT
>JAOPZU010000600.1 GCA_025963955.1 Solirubrobacterales bacterium | reverse complement strand
GTCGCTGCCGTCCTACGGCCGCGGCTGGCGGGGGCGCGCGCGGGCGGTCTCCGAGCTGCCCGCCCACGCGGTCCTCGACGTCGTCGAGGTGGCCGCGCTCGCGCGCGGGTCCGTCCGTCACCGGTCGCTGCTGCTGTGAACCTGGGAGCCTGAGGCGCGCGTGGAGCTCACCTTCCTGAACCCCGTCTACTGGCCCGAGGTCCGCCGCGGCTCCGAGCGGGTCATCCGCGAGCTGGCGGACGGGCTGCTGGCGGCCGGTCATCGCCCCCGGCTCATCACGAGCACGGGCGGGCGGCCGTCGACCGTGGTCGAGGACGGCCTTCTCGTCCAGCGCGTCTGGCGCCCGGACGCGGTCGAGCACCGGCTGCGCCGCCGGCTCTACGAGGAGCACCTCGCGCACGTCCCGTTCACCTACGCGGCGCTGCGCCGCGGTGCGCGGCCGGACGCCATCGACGCCTGTTACGCCACGGACGCGGCTGCCGCCCTGCGCTACGGGCGGCGGACCGGGGTCCCCGTCGTCTTCTCCTACATGGGGCTGCCGCACCGCGTCTCGCTCGCCAACCGGCGCCGGCGCAAGGAGCTCGTGGTCGCCGCGTGCGAGGGCGCCGCCGCCGTCGTCGCGCTGAGCGAGCTCGCGGCCGAGCACTTCCGCACGTGGCTCGGCGTCGACCCGCACGTCATCGCCCCGCCGGTGGACGTCGCGACCTTCACGCCGGCGGAGGACCCCGCGGCCGCTCGCAGCGAGCGGCCGACGATCCTCTGCGCCGCCGACCACACCCAGCCGCGCAAGCGCGTGGACCTGCTGGTGCAGGCGCTGCCCCTGGTCCGCCGCGAGCACCCCGGCGCGCGCCTGATCCTCAGCCGCGGCGCCGCGCCGTCGCCGTGGACGGACGTCGACGGGGTGGAGGAGGTCGACCTCGACGACCGCGGCGCCCTCGTCGCTGCCAACCGCTCGGCCTGGGTGCACGCGCTGCCCTCGGTCGGGGAGGCCTTCGGCCTGGTCCTCGCGGAGGCGCAGGCGTGCGGCACGCCGGTCCTCGGGGCGCAGGCCGAGGTCGTGGGGGAGGCGGACGGCACCGGCGTGCTCCTCGGCCCGGCTCTGGCGAGCGCCGACGAGCTCGCCGATGCGCTCCTGCGCGCCCTCGACCTGGGACAGGACGCCGGCGTGGCCGCCCGCTGCGCCGCCCGCGCACAGCGCTTCTCGCGGGCTGCCGTCACGGCAACCCGGATCGACCTCTACCGCGCGGTCGGCGCAGGGAGCTGAGCGCGTGCTGCCCGCCGCCCGCGACCGCCTGCTCGCCACCACGCCTGAGCACGCCCGCGTCCTCGACGTCGGCGGCTGGGCCAAGCCGCTGCCCCGGGCGGACGCCGTGCTGGACCTGCTGCCGTACGCCACGCGCGGGCTCTACGGCGCGGAGGACGACACCCCGGAGCGCTTCACCGAGGCCACGTGGATCCAGCGCGACATCTGCGACCACGAGCCGTGGCCGTTCGCTGACGATGCCTTCGACGTGGCGGTCTGCTCCCACACTCTGGAGGACGTCCGCGACCCGGTCTGGGTCTGCCGCGAGCTCGCCCGGGTGGCGCGCAGCGGCTACGTCGAGGTCCCGGCCGCGGTCGAGGAGCTGACCTGGGGCGTGCACGGCGAGTGGGTCGGGTGGACCCATCACCACTGGATCACCGAGCCCGAGGCCGCCGCCGACGGCACGCCCGGCCTGCGCTTCACCTTCAAGCCGCACCTGCTCACCGCTCCCGGCCGGCACCTGGCGGCCGGCACCCTCGACGCCCTGGCGCCCGCGGACCGCGTCGTCTCTCTCTGGTGGACGGGGTCGCTTCCGGCCCGCGAGCAGGTGCTCGTGGGGGCCGAGGAGTTCGACCCCTGGCTCGCGGGCCTGCTCGCGGCCCACGGAGGCCCCGCTCCCGCGGCGCCCCGCCGCCGCCGGCGTCGCTGGCGTCGCTGAACCCGCCCGCAGAGACCGCGGAGGACCGCGGCGGCCGTTACGCTGCCTGCATGTCGGGACATTCGAAGTGGGCGTCGATCAAGCACCAAAAGGCGATCAAGGACTCGCGCCGCGGGCAGGCCTTCACGAAGCTCTCGCGGGCGATCACGGTCGCCGCGAAGGCCGGCGGGGGCGACGTCGACGGCAACCCGTCGCTCGCGCTTGCGGTCCAGAAGGCCAAGGACGCGTCGATGCCGAAGGACAACATCCAGCGCGCGATCGACAAGGGCACGGGCGCCGGCGCCGACGCGGAGTCCTTCGAGGAGATCATGTACGAGGGGTACGGTCCCGGCGGCGTGGCCCTGCTGATCGAGGCGCTGACCAACAACCGCAACCGCACCGGCGGCGAGGTCCGCAACATCTTCACCAAGGCCGGCTGCGCCCTGGCCGAGCCGGGTGCGGTCGCCTACCTCTTCGACAAGAAGGGCGTCGTCATCGTGGAGACCGAGCACGCCTCCGAGGACGACCTGATGGTCGCGATCGACGCCGGCGCCGAGGACATCGTCGCCGAGGAGGACCACTTCGAGATCGTCTGCGAGCCCTCCGACTTCCAGGCCGTCCGCAAGGCCATCGAGGGCGCGGGCATCGCGATCGCCTCCGGCGAGGTGCTGTGGCGCCCGCAGGTCCGCACCGAGGTCGACGAGGAGACCGCGGGCAAGCTCTTCCGGCTGCTGGAGAAGCTCGACGAGAACGACGACGTCGGCGAGGTGCACGGCAACTTCTCGGTCGACGACGACGTCATGGAACGCCTGGCCGGCTGACCACCGCCGGCCCGCCGTCGCGACACCAGCGCCGCCATGGCCGGTCTGATCCCCGTCGTCCTCCGGGAGGAGGCGCAGTTCCGCCGGCTCTTCGCCGGCATGTCGCTGTCCGCCCTCGGGGATCGGATCACGATGGTCGCGCTGCCGTTCGCGGTCCTCTCGATCGGCGGCAGCGCCGGGCAGGTCGGGCTCGTCGTGGCGGCCGGATCCGTCCCCTTCGTGCTCTTCACGCTCGTCGGCGGAGTGGTCGCCGACCGGGTGCGCCGCCACCGCCTGATGCTGCTGACGGACCTCGTGCGGCTCGTGACCCAGTCGATCGCGGCGACCCTGCTGATCTCCGGTCACGCCGAGATCTGGCACCTCGCGGCGCTGTTCGCCGTCTTCGGGACGGCCGACGCATTCTTCAACCCGGCCATCGCCGGCCTGCTGCCGCTGACGGTCGAGGGCCGCAACCTCCAGGCCGCGAACGGGCTGCGCAGCCTCGTGATGTCGACCGGGAACGTCTTCGGGCCCGCCCTCGCCGGCCTGCTCATCGCCGTGGCCGGGCCGGGGTACGCGCTCGCGGTGGACGCGCTCACCTTCGCCGGGAGCGCCGTCGCCCTCGGGACGCTGCGTCCGCGCGAGGCGACCGCGGCCGAGCAGGCGGCGGCCCCGCCGGCGGCCGGCTTCCTCCGCGAGCTGCGCGACGGCTTCCACGAGGTCCGCTCGCGCAGCTGGGTGCTCGCCGGCCTGACCGGGATCGCCGTCTACTCCGTCGTCGTGCTGCCGTCGATCTTCGTCCTCGGGCCCGTGCTGTTCGAGGACGAGCTCGGCGGCGCCACGGACTGGGCGGTGGTCACCGCGGCGTTCGGGGTGGGCTCCATCGTCGGCGACGTCCTCGTCATCCGCCTGCGCCTGTCCCGGCCGCTGCTCGTGGCCAGCTGCGCGCTCGTCGTCGCCTCCTGCCAGGCCCTGATCGTCGGCAGCGGCCTGCCCGTGTGGGCCATCGCGACCCTCGAGGGCTTCGCGGGCGTCGCCGTCTCCATGTACTGGACGCTGTGGGAGCTCTCCCTCCAGCAGCACATCCCGCCGGGCGCGATCTCCCGCGTCTCGAGCTTCGACTACATGCTCGCCGTCGGCCTGCAGCCGCTCGGGCTGGCGCTGGCCGGTCCGGCCTCCGAGGCGTTCGGCCTCCACGCGACCCTGCACGCGATGACGCTCATCGCCGTCCCCGTCGCGCTCGCCCTGCTGCTGGTGCCGGCGGTTCGCTCGCTGCGGGCACCGGACGCCGCGCCCGGTGCAGCTTGACCTCGCCCGCGACGTTCTTCAGGCGCTTGGCGCCCGCGTAGGACCACTGCACGCCGCTCGTGACGGCCCGTTCCACGTCGCTCGTCGCCAGGACGCTGCCCGCCCGCGCGACGCCGGTGACGCGGCTGGCCAGGTTGACCGGCGCGCCGAACCAGTCGCCCGCGCGGTTGACCGCCGGGCCTGACGCGATGCCGGCGCGCAGCTGCGGGAAGTCCTCGCCCTCCGCCGCGGCGACCTCGACCAGGCGCAGCGTGGCCTCGACCATGGCCGCCGCGTCCGTGCTGACGAGCAGGACCGCGTCGCCGATCGTCTTGACCACCCGGACGGGCCCGCCGACGACCTGCTCCGCCAGGTCCTCCAGCCGCCCCGCGACCGCGCCGAGGACCTCGGGCGGGACCTCCTCACCCATGCGGGTGAAGCCGACGAGGTCGGCGAAGGCCACGACGACCTCGCGCGCGCCCGGCAGGTCGCCGTCGCGGCGCTCCTGCGCGGTGACGATCTCGGTGGCGACCGCCTGACGCAGGTGCAGCCGCAGCGTCGTGTCGAGCAGCGGCCCGAGCGACGGGACGAGCAGCTCGCTCGCTCCGCGGTAGTTCCGCGCGAGCTCGAGTTCGGTCGACCCGGGGCGCAGCACGAGCTCGAAGGCCACCTGCCGCAGCACCTCGGCGATCTGCGTGAAGCTGCGGCCGAGCATCCGGGCGACCGTCAGCACCTGCTCCTCGCTGAGGCCCGCCTCCATGAACCCGCGGGCGATCCGCGCTGCCTCCACGTCGACGTCCGCGTAGGTCGGCGCGCCCGTGTCGCCGACGTCCGCCCGGACGCCGTTCGCCCGCTCCAGCGCGCGCAGGAACCCCAGGCTCACGCCGGCCCGCTCCGCGACCTGCGCCTCGCTGAGGACGTTCCCGCCCGCGATCACGCGCTCGGACGGCATCAGCAGCAGCGTCTGGCTCTCGGTGGCCCGCTGCAGCTCGGGGATCGTGTAGCCCTCCTCGCCGTGGAGCCAGCGCAGCAACTCGAACCGTTCCTCGAACGCGCCGTCCTGCAGCCCGTCGAGGAGCCCGGCGGACAGCAGGTCGTCGTCCAGCGGGCCGTCGCGCACGCCAGGGAGCGTATCGGCGGTCCGGCGCGGCACCGCGCGGCGGGGCGGAGCGGGCGGGAAGGCGTCCGGGGCTCGCCGGAGAATACGAACACATGATCGTCCTCGGCATCGACCCCGGGCTCGCCAACACCGGCTTCGGCGTGGTGACGCGCCGCCGCGGGCGCCTGGTCGCGCTCGACGGGGGCGTCATCACCACGCGGGCCCACGTCTCCCCTGAGCTGCGCCTGAAGACCATCTTCGACGGCGTCGCGGAGCTCCTGGCCACGCACCAGCCCGAGGCGGTCGCCCTGGAGGAGCTGTACTTCGGCGCGAACGTCGGCAGCGCGATGGCGGTGGGCCAGGCGCGCGGCGTCGTCCTGCTGGCGGCGGGCCAGCGCGGCCTCGGCTGCCACGGCTACACCCCGCAGCAGGTCAAGTCCGCGGTCTGCGGGAGCGGCCGCGCCCCCAAGGACCAGGTCGCCCGTATGGTGC
>JAOPZU010000579.1 GCA_025963955.1 Solirubrobacterales bacterium | reverse complement strand
CCTGCGGGGCCTCGTGCGGCCGTACGTCGCGGGCCAGAAGGTCATGGTCCGCATCACGCAGAACGACCGGCGCGTGGCGTCCATCACCCGGACGGTGCTGCGCGGCCCGTCGGGGAGCGCCGGCAGCTTCCTCATCGCCTACAAGCCGAGGTCCAGCGGCCCGCTGACCGTCACGGCCTCGCACCTGCGGACCGACCAGCTCGGCGCCGCGGCCGCGAAGCCCGTCGCCGTCGACGTGCTGCCGCGCGCGGTGCCGCAGGGCTCCAAAGGCCTGCCGGTCCGGGTGATGCAGCGTCACCTGAAGGCCCTCGGCTACGTGACGGGCGATCCGGGGCACTACGACGCCCACACGCAGCGCGCCGTCCTGGCCTTCCGCAAGCAGACCGGCATGAGCCGCATCGCGAGCGCCGACAAGCCGTTCTTCCAGAAGCTCGCCGCGGGCGCCGGCGCCTTCAAGGTCCGCTACCCGAACCACGGTCGCCACGTCGAGGGCGACCTGACGCACCAGACGCTGGCGCTGATCGGGGCCGGCGGGAAGGTCGAGCGGGTCTACCCGATCTCCTCGGGCAAGCCGTCGACGCCGACGGTCCTGGGCACGTACCGCATCTACCGTAAGGACTACGGCACCAACGCCAAGGGCATGGTCGACGCGAGCTACTTCTACAACGGCTACGCGATCCACGGCTACGCCGAGGTCCCGACCTACGCCGCGAGCCACGGCTGCCTGCGCGCGCCGGTGCCGGACGCCCGCTCGATCTCCGACTGGCTGCGCCACGGCACGATCGTGGACGTGTACTACCGCTAGCCCCCGCCGGGCCGCCGCGCCAGGCATAGTTGGGCGGATGGGACCTCTCCTGCCCGACGACGGTCCCGCCGGACGCCGCTACGTGCGCCGCGCGCGCGGCATCGCGGTCGAGACGGTCGCCTTCGTCCTGATCACGGCGCTGTTCCCGCTGCTGCTGGCCGCCGCGCTGCTCGTCGACCTGGCGCTGTGGCTGAAGCGCCGCAAGCCGTGGATGGCCACGCGGCTGCTGCTGTTCGCCTGGTGGTTCCTCGCGGGCGAGATGCTCGGGATCACGTCGCTGCTGGTGAGCTGGCTGACGACGGGGGGACCGTTCGTCGCGGACCACCCCCGCCGCCGGCGCTGGGTCTACCGCACGCGCATCCGCTGGGCCGGCGGGCACTTCGGTGGGGTGCGCGTCCTCTTCGGGCTGCAGCTCGAGGTCGACGGGCTCGAGCACGGCGGGCCCGGCCCGGTCATCGTCTTCATCCGCCACGCGTCGATCATCGACAACGCCATGCCGGACGCGGTCATCGGCAAGGCCCACGGGATCGGCCTGCGCTTCGTCCTCAAGCGCGAGCTCGAGATGATCCCGACCATCGACGTGGGCGGTCGCATGGTCCCGACGACGTTCGTGCGCCGCGCCTCGCGGGATCCGGAGGCCGAGCTCGCGCAGGTTCGCCGGCTCGCGGTCGACCTCGGGCCGGACGAGGGCATCCTCATCTACCCCGAGGGCACCCGCCACACCGCCGCGAAGCTCGCCAGGGCCCAGGCGACGATCGCCAAGCGCCAGCCGCACGTCGCGCCGTTCGCGAACCGGCTGCGGCACGTCCTCCCGCCGCGGCTCGGGGGGCCGCTCGCCCTGCTCGAGGAGGCGGACGGGCACGCGGACGCCGTCTTCTGCGGCCACGTCGGGCTGGACGGCTTCGAGTACATCAGCGACATCTGGTCGGGCGGGCTCGTCGGGACGACCGTCCGCGTGAAGCTCTGGCGCCACCCGGGGAGCAGCATCCCCGAGGGCGACGAGGCCCGTACCGCCTGGCTCTACGCGCAGTGGCAGATCCTCGACGACTGGATCGGGGAGCAGCGCGCCCAGCTCGGGTCGGACGGGCTGCCGCCGAAGGCGGCGGCGGCGCTGGCGGGGGGCTAGCGGTCGTCCGGAGCGCGAAGGCCCCTCACGCCCGCCCCGACGCGAAGCGCGACAGGAACCCGAGCCCGAAGCCGTAGACCGCGAGGCCCAGCAGCGCCGGGAATCCGCGGCGGACCCAGGCGCTCGAACTGCCGTCGGAGACCGAGGCGAAGGGCGCCATGAGGACGTCGTCCGCGTCGTCGAGCAGCTCCCGGGCGCCGCCGTGGTCGGCCTGGCGGACCTGCTCCTGCGCCGGCGTGGGCTTCGCGTAGCCCGCCGGATCGCCGGCGGCCACCGTCTGGCCATTCCGTGCGATGCCCGCCTGGCTCGCCTGGGAGCCCGAGCGCGCCTCGTCGACCGCGAAGGCCGCGAACGACAGCAGCACAGCGAGCGAGGCGACGATCGAGAGCAGGCGGAGGGGGCCGGAGAACATGGGGGATCAACGGCCGGAACGGTCGTGAGCGTGAGTAGGGTACGCGCCGAATGGACGCCAACCACCCCGCCCGGCAGCGGCTCGTCGCCGAACTGCGCACTCACGCCCTCGTGATCGGCGAGGTGACACTCACCTCGGGGCTCGTCGCCCAGTACTACGTGGACGCCAAGCGCGCGACGCTGCTGCCCGCGGGCTTCCACGCGCTGGGCGAGCTCGTCGCGGCGCAGGCCAAGGAGTGGGGCGCGACCGCCGTCGGCGGCCTCACGATGGGCGCCGACCCCGTCGCCTGCGCGGCGCTGGCCGGCGGCTTCGCGGGCAAGGCCTTCTTCGTGCGCAAGGAGGTCAAGCAGCACGGCCTGTCCCGCCGCATCGAGGGTCCGCTCCACGACGCGGACGACCGCGTCGTCGTCGTCGAGGACGTCGTCAGCACCGGCGGCTCGACCGTCCAGGCCATCGAGGCGTTCCAGGAGGCGGGCATCCCGATCGTCGGGATCATCTCCGTGCTCGACCGCCTGGCCGGTGGGGGCGACCGCATCGCCGCGGCCGCGCCCGGGGTCCCGTACGTCCCGCTGGCGACCATCGACGACGTCTACCCCGACCGCCCCGACCGCGGCTGAGACGCCGCGGCGTGCGAGAATCGCCGCCGCGCCCTCGTAGTCCAATGGATAAGACAACCGCCTCCTAAGCGGTGGATCCAGGTTCGACTCCTGGCGGGGGTATCGCGCGGCCCGCGGCCGCAGGCCGGATCCCGTCGAAGTAGGTCGATTCTCGACGGGTCCGCGGGTCCTTCCTGCCGCCCGGGCTAAAACCGCCCGCACGGTCTGCGCCACATGGTCCAAGAGCGGGCGGGGTGTTCGCTGACAAGCTGCCTCGGACCACGGTTCAGACGTGACGAACCCGGTGCCGGCGGGGTATGGTCGGGCCAGCTCACCAAGGCGGTGGGCCGCGTCGGTCTGCGCCACCAGGACCATCCACCCCCATGCCCCCCGCCCCGACACTCCCCGGCTCCCGGAGCCCCCGCCCGTGAGCACCCCCATGACCGAGGTCATCGGCGACCCCGGGATCCCCGGCGCCGAGGACAGCGGGTCCGCGTCGCCGTCGGACATCGCGGCACGCTCGCCGCTCCAGCTCTTCTGGCGCCGGCTGCGCCGCGACTACGTGGCGCTGGTCGCCCTGGCGATCATCTTCCTGGTCGTCGTCGTCGCGATCTTCGCCCCGCTCGTCACCGACCTGTTCGGGACGCCCGGTCCGAAAGTCCCCGCCGACCCGAGCCCGCTGCTCGACGACTTCGGCCAGCCGCTCGGGCCGTCCGCCCACCACCCGTTCGGCATCGGGCGCAACGGCGTCGACGTCTTCGCCCAGGTCGTCTACGGCGCGCGGACCTCGCTCATCACCGCGTCGATCGCGACCGTCCTGACGATGGTCATCGGCGTCAGCGTCGGGCTCATCGCCGGCTACTACCGCGGCTGGGTCGACAGCCTCCTCAGCCGCACGATGGACCTCGTGCTCGCCTTCCCCGTGCTCGTGCTGGCCGTCGGCATCGGCGTCGCCTGTTCGAGCCAGGACGGCTGCCTCGGCGGGCTGCTGCAGCCCGGGCTGACGGTCGTGATCTTCGTGATCACCCTGACCTCGTGGCCGTACATGGCCCGCATCGTCCGCGGCCAGGTGCTGTCGCTGCGCGAGCGCGAGTTCGTCGACGCGGCACGGTCGCTCGGCGCGTCCGACGCGCGCATCATCTTCCGGGAGATCCTCCCCAACCTGGTGGCGCCGATCATCGTCTACGCGACGGTGCTGATCCCGCAGACCATCCTCTCCGAGGCGTCGCTCAGCTTCCTCGGGATCGGGGCCAGCACGGACACGGCCTCGTGGGGGGCGATGCTCTCCAACGCGTCGTCGATCTTCCGGGACGCCTGGTGGTACATGACGTACCCCGGCGCCGCGCTCCTGATCACGGTCCTCGCCTTCAACCTCGTCGGCGACGGCCTCCAGGACGCCCTCAACTCCAAGACCGCGAAGT
>JAOPZU010000566.1 GCA_025963955.1 Solirubrobacterales bacterium | reverse complement strand
CGTGTGGTTGTAGACGACGTCGAGGATGACCTCGATGCCGGCGCGGTGCAGGGCCTTGACCATCCCCTTGAACTCGCGGACCTGCTCGCCGAGACGGCCCGTCGCGGCGTACTGCGCGTGCGGGGCGAGGTACCCGATCGAGGAGTAGCCCCAGTAGTTCGACAGGCCGCGGTCGTGGAGGAAGGACTCGTCGATGATGTGGTGCACCGGCAGCAGCTCCACGGCGGTGACCCCGAGCCCCTGCAGGTAGGCGATCGCCTCGTCGCTGGCCAGGCCGGCGTAGGTCCCGCGCAGCTCCTCCGGCAGCGACTCCAGCTGCTTGGTGAAGCCCTTCACGTGCGTCTCGTAGATCACCGTCTCGGTCCACGGACGGTCGAGCGGGCGGTCGCCCTCCCAGTCGAAGGACGGGTCGATGACCACGCACTTCGGGATGGCGAGCGCGCTGTCCTCGTCGTCCGGCTCCAGGTCCGCATCCGGCCCGCCGTCGGGGTCGGGCGTGTACGGGAGGATGTTCGCGGCGGCGAAGTCCACGCCGCCCTCGATCGCCTTCGCGTAGGGGTCGATCAGCAGCTTGCACGGGTTGAAGCGGTGCCCGGCGGCCGGGTCGAACGGACCGTGCACGCGGTAGCCGTACCGCTGGCCGGGCCCGACGCCGGGCAGCGCGCAGTGCCAGGTGTGGGCGGTGACCTCGGTGAGCTCGATCTGCTCCTCGTTGTTCTCGGCGTCGAAGAGGCAAAGGACGACGCGCTGCGCGTTCTCGGAGAAGATCGAGAAGTTCGTCGCCTCGCCGTCCCAGACGGGGCCGAGCGGGAAGGGCCGGCCGGGCCAGACCTCGCGGCTCATGACGTCGCCTTCCGCGAGGGCGCGGGCGAGCCGTCCGTCAGGACGATGCCGCTGCGCGGCTTCAGCTTGCGCCCGGTGGTGGTGATGGTGGGTGCGGCCGTCGCGAGGACGACGTCCTTCTGGGTGAGGGGAATCGTCTGGGCCTTGTCGGAGAAGTTCATGGCGAGCTCGAACGGGCCGCGGCGGATCCGCAGCCAGCGTGAATCCTCGTCGAACGCGGTGACCTCCGCGGGCCCGGGGGCCTCGGCGGTCATCCGCGCGCGGAGGGCGAGCAGGTCGGCGTACAGGTTGGCGAGCTTCCGGTCGCCGGAGTGCGTGAGCTTGGAGGCACGGAAGGTGGCGGGGTCCATCGGGTCGGGCACTTCCTCGCCGGAGAAGGCCGCGAACGCGGCAAACTCCCGGCGGCGGCCCTCGCGGGTCGCGGTGGCGATCTTCTTGTCGATGTGATCGCAGAAGAACTGGAACGGCGCGGTCTCCCCGTACTCCTCCCCCATGAAGAGCATCGGGGTGAACGGCGAGAGCAGCGTGCAGAACGCGGCGAGCGGCTGCAGTCCGCGCGGAAGGCGGTCGCCGAGCGCGCGGTTGCCGACCTGGTCGTGGTTGGCGCTGAAGACGACGAACGCCTCCGGGGGCAGGTCGGGGGCGGGCGCGCCGAAGCGCTTGCCGCGGAAGCTCGACCAGCCGCCGTCGTGGATGTGCGGCACGCGCCAGGCCTTCGCGAGGTCGGCCATCGTGCCGAACTCCTCGTAGTACCCCTCCTGCTCGCCGGTGAGCAGCGTGCGCAGGGCGTGGTGGAAGTCGTCGGCCCAGGCGGCGTCGTGGCCGAGGCCGCCGACGGCCTGCGGGCGCATGACCTGCGGGTCGTTGCGGCCGGACTCGGCGATGACGAGCACCCGCGGGTCCAGGGCGCGCAGCCGCCGCGGCAGTGCGGCCAGCAGCGGGTCGGCGGAGCCGTCGAAGATCGAGTGGATGGCGTCCAGGCGCAGCCCGTCCACGTGCAGGTCGCGGACCCACATCTCGGCGCTCTGCAGCACCCATTCGCGCACGCCGCCGCTCTGCGCCTCGTCGTAGTTCAGGGCGCCGCCCCAGAACGTGGAGTACGTGTCGGTGAAGTAGGGGCCGAACGCGCGCAGGGCCTTCTCCCCGGAGGCGCCGACGTGGTTGTAGACCACGTCGAGGATCACGGCGATGCCGGCCGCGTGCGCCGCGTCCACGAACCGCGCGAAGGCCTCGGGCCCGCCGTAGGAGGACTGGGTCGCCCACAGGTAGACGCCGTCGTAGCCCCAGTTGTGGTGTCCGGGGAACTCGGCGATCGGCATGATCTCGACCACCGTGATGCCGAGGGCCGCCAGGCGCGGCAGCTCGGCGATCGCGCTGTCGAACGTCCCCTCGTCGGTGAACGTCCCGACGTGCAGCTCGTAGATCACCGCGTCGCGCAGGCGGACGCCGTCCCACGCTTCGTCCGTCCACGCGAACGCGGCCGAATCGACGATGCGCGACGGGCCGCGCAGCCCCTGCGGCTGCCAGCGCGTGTACGGGTCCGGGAGTCTCGTGCCGTCGAGGAGGATCCAGTAGTCCTCCCCCGCCTCGGCCTCCAGCTCAGCCTCCCAGACGCCGAAGCCGACGTCGGACAGCGCGTGGTCGCCGGTTGCCAGGCGCACGCCGACGGCCTCCGGCTTCGGGGCCCACACGCGGAAGCGCACGCGCCCGTCCGGCAGCACCGTGGTCCCGAGCGGACGCTCGAAGGGCAGCAGCGTCATGAGGCCGGGTCCGGGGAGAACCACACGACGCCGAGCGGCGGCAGGTCCAGGGCCGCGGAGGTCGGCTGCTCGTGCCAGGGCTGGCCGTCGGCGCGGACCGTGCCGTTCGCGAACGCGTCGGTGCCCCCGAAGGCGGCGGCGTCCGTGTTGAGGACCTCGCGCCACGTGCCCGGGGACGGGAAGCCGACGCGGTAGTCCGTCCGCGGGACGGGCGAGAGGTTGCAGACGCAGACCAGCGGCGCGGTCCCCGCCGCGCCCTCGCGCAGGAAGGCGACGACGTTGTGCTCCGTGTCGTTGGCCTCCAGCCAGCGGAAGGCGGACGCGTCCTCGTCGCGTTCCCAGAGAGCCGGCGTCGCCCTGTACACGCGGTTCAGCTCGCGGACGAGCGCCTGCACCCCGGCGTGCCCGCCGTCGGCGAGCAGGTGCCAGTCGAGCGAGCGCTCGTGGGCCCACTCCCGCTCCTGCGCGATCTCGTTGCCCATGAAGAGCAGCTTCTTCCCCGGGTGCGCCCACATGTAGGCATAGAGCGCGCGGACGTTCGCCAGCTGCTGCCAGCGGTCGCCGGGCATCTTCGTGAGGATCGAGCCCTTGCCTTGCACGCCCTCGTCGTGGCTCAACGGCAGGATGAAGTTCTCGCTGAAGGCGTACATCAGGCTGAACGTCAGCGCGTGGTGGTGGTAGCGCCGGTTGATCGGGTCCTGCTGGAAGTAGTTCAGCGTGTCGTGCATCCAGCCCATGTTCCACTTGAAGCCGAAGCCCAGGCCGCCGACGTGCGTCGGGCGGGAGACCCCCGGCCACGCCGTCGACTCCTCGGCGGCGGAGATGACGCCGGGCTCCCGCGCGTAGACCGTCTCGTTCAGCTGGCGCAGGAACGCGACGGCGTCCAGGTCCTCGCGGCCGCCGTGCTCGTTCGGCACCCACTCGCCGGGCTCGCGCGAGTAGTCCAGGTAGAGCATCGACGCGACCGCGTCGACGCGCAGGCCGTCGACGTGCATCTCCCGCAGCCAGTAGAGGGCACTGGCCAGCAGGAAGTTCTTCACCTCGTTGCGACCGGTGTTGAAGATCAGCGTGCCCCAGTCCTTGTGCTCGCCGCGCCGCGGATCGGCGTGCTCGTACAGGGCGGTGCCGTCGAACTTCGCCAGCGCCCAGTCGTCCTTCGGGAAGTGCGCGGGCACCCAGTCGAGGATCACGCCGATCCCGGCCTGGTGGAGCGTGTCCACGAGCGCGCGGAAGTCGTCCGGCGTGCCGTGGCGCGCGTCCGGAGCGAAGTAGCCGGACACCTGGTAGCCCCAGGAGCCGCTGAACGGGTGCGCGAGCACGGGCAGCAGCTCGACGTGCGTGAAGCCCATGTCGACCGCGTAGGCCGCGAGCTCGCCGGCGAGCTGCGCGAAGGACAGCGGCGTCTCCGGGGCGTCCGGGTCGCGGCGCCAGGAGCCGAGGTGGACCTCGTAGACCGAGATCGGCTCGCGGAACTGCTCCAGCCCGGCGCGCCGGGTCATCCACGCCTCGTCCTGCCACTCGTGCTGCGGGTCCGCGACGACCGAGTCGGTCAGCGGCGGGACCTGCGCCTGGAAGGCGTACGGATCGGCCTTCAGCTTGACGCTGCCGTCGGCCGCGGCGACCGCGAACTTGTAGGTGCTGCCCACGGGGACGCCCGGGACGAAGCGCTCCCAGATGCCGCTGCCGCCGAGGGGGCGCAGCGGGTCGGCGGTCTGGTCCCAGTCGTTGAAGGAGCCGACGACGGCTACAGCCAGGGCGTTCGGGGCCCAGACCGCGAAGGCGACGCCGTCGACGCCGTCGATCGTGCGCACGTGCGCCCCGAGGTGCTCGTAGATGTCCTCGTGGCGGCCCTCGCCGGCCAGGTGTAGGTCGAGCTCGCCGAGGGTCGGCGGGAAGTCCACGGCCTGCTTCTTCGCGGGCGGGGTCACGAGCCGACCTCCGCGCCCTCGTCGTCGAGCATTCGCAGGATGCCCGCGACCGGGATCGACACCCAGTCCGGGCGGTGGTCGAGCT
>JAOPZU010000526.1 GCA_025963955.1 Solirubrobacterales bacterium | reverse complement strand
AGGGTGATGTCCCCGCCCGCGGACGCCCGACCCGCAGAAAGCGCTAGGCCGTCGTCGGGTCCGGCACGATCCGGATGTACGGCTTGGGCTCGTCCCACCCGTCCGGGTACTTCTCCTTCGCCGCGTCGTTGCTGACGGAGCCGGCGATGATGACGTCGCCGCCGGGCTGCCACTGGGCGGGCGTCGCGACCGCGTGGCCCGCCGTGAGCTGCAGGGAGTCGATGACGCGCAGGACCTCGTCGAAGTTGCGGCCGGTGGTCATCGGGTAGATCAGGACGAGCTTGATCTTCTTGTCCGGCCCGACGACGTAGACGTTGCGCAGCGTCGCGTTCTGCGCGGGCGTGCGGGCGGTCGGGTCCCCCTCGACGTCGGCGGGAAGCATCCCGTACGCCTTGGAGATCGCGTGGTCGCTGTCGCCGATGATCGGGTAGTTGACCTCGGCGCCCTGCGTCTCGGCGATGTCCTTCGACCACTCCTTGCTGCCCTCCGCCGGATCGGTGGAGATCGCGATGATCTTCACGCCGCGCTTGTCGAACTCCGGCTTGATGCTCGCGAGGTAGCCGAGCTCCGTCGTGCACACGGGCGTGAACGCACGGGGATGGGAGAAGAGGACGGCCCAGCTGTCGCCGGCCCAGTCGTAGAAGTCGAGGGGGCCGTCCGTCGTCTCCGCGTGGAAGTCGGGGGCGGTGTCGCCGATGGTCAGGCTCATGGGTGGGATCTCCGGGTTCGTGACGGTTCGGAAAGAACGAATGTCCGATCGGGTTTGATGGTAGTGGCCCCGGAGGGCCACCCGCCACTTCTCCCCGGGCTACGTCGAGAGCTGCTTCGGCTGCTCGCCCGGCTCGAGGCCCGGCTCGGAGTTGGCGGCGCGCAGCTCGTACGCCTTGCGCGCGGCGGGATCGGCCGAGGCCAGCACCTGGTCCGCCTTCAGGGCCCGCGTGATGACCTCCCGGCCGCGGCGCGGGACCAGGCCCATGACGCTGAGGAGCGGCCCGATCGACTTCGGGACGAAGACGTCGAAGCGCGGGACCTGCAGCGCCTCGACGATCGCCTCGGCGACGTCCTGCGGCTGGACGTTCTTCACGCCCCGGGCCTCGACGAGACCGGTCGCGAGCTCGGTGTTCACGACACCGGGCATGACGCAGCTGACCTCGACGCCGGTGCCGCGCAGCTCGGCGCGAACCGCCTCGGAGGCGCCGACGACGAAGTGCTTGGTGCCGCAGTAGGTCGCGCCACCGGGGAAGCCGCCCTTGCCGGCGGAGGAGGCGATGTTGATGAGGTGGCCGCGGCCGCGTGCCACGAACCGCGGCAGGACGATCTTCATGCCGTAGAGGACGCCGTGCACGTTGATGTCGACCTGACGGTGCGCGGTCAGGTCGTCCTCCTCCAGGAACGGGCCGATCTGCATGATCCCGGCGTTGTTGATGAGCACGTCGACGGGGCCGAGGTCGGCCTCCGCCCCGTCGAGGAAGGCGACGAACGAGTCGCGGTCGGTGACGTTGAGCTGGTAGCCCTTGACGTTCGGGCCGAGCTCGGCGGCGGCCTGCTCGGTGGCGGCGAGGTCGAGGTCGCCGATCGCGACCTTCATCCCCTGGGCGACGAGCGCGCGGGCCGTCTCCTTGCCGATGCCGCGGGCACCGCCGGTGATCGCGGCGACCTGGCCGCTGAGGATGCGGGGCTGCTTGGCCATGGGACTTCCTCCTGAAGGACGAGAGACAAAAGTGACGCTGGCGTCAACGTTAGCCGCTGCGCCCCCCGTGCGCTGAACCGGATTCAGCTCACGACCACAGCGGGCGGACGCAGACCCGCGTCCGGGCTGGTCCCGCCGCCTTATGCTGCGTCGATGCCGACGTTCCTGCACGGCCCGCACCGGATCGCGTACACTGAGCACGGCAGCGGCGAGCGCACCGTGGTGCTCGTCCACGGGCTGCTCTTCAACCAGAAGCTGATGACGCCGCTGGCCGAGCACCTCGGCCGTCGCGGCTACCGCGTGGTGACGCTGGACCTCCTGGGGCACGGCGCGTCCGACCGCCCGCGGGAGATGTGGAGCTACTCGATGACCGCCTTCGGCGAGCAGGTGATCGGGCTGCTGGACCACCTCGAGGTGGAGCAGGCGGTCGTCGGCGGGCTCTCGCTCGGGGCCAACACGGCGCTCGAGGCCGCGGCCTTCGCCCCCGATCGCGTGTGCGGGCTGATCGTCGAGATGCCGGTGCTCGACCACGCGCTCATCGGGTGCGCGGTCGCGTTCACCCCGCTGATGCTCGCGCTGACCGTGGGTGAGCCCGTGATGCGCGTGGTGAGCGCCGTCACCCGCCGGATCCCGACGGGCACGCCGGCCCTGGCGCCCGTCGACGTCGCGCTCGACTGGGTGCGCCAGGACCCGCGGCCCAGCGGCGCGCTGCTGCAGGGCCTGTTCTTCGCGCGGGTGGCCCCGCCGAGCCGCGTCCGCCGCACGCTGCGCCAGCCGACGCTGGTCATCGGCCACCGCCGTGACCCGATCCACCCGTTCACGGACGCCGGGGCACTCGCGGAGGAACTGCCGAACGCGCGGCTCGTGGAGGCCGGCTCGATCCTGGAGATGCGGCTCGCGCCGAAGCGGCTGACCCGGGAGGTCAAGACGTTCCTGCAGCAGGTCTGGCCGGCCGACGGGGAGGCCGCACCGGCCGCGGCCTCGTCCTCTGCCGCCTGACCCGTTCCTCGTCGCCTACGCTTAGGGCACGTTGAGCTGCCTTGAGGAAGAGAATGCCGCCCGCCGCGCCGAGCGCGAGGCCCAGGAGGCGGCCGTCGCCTGGACGGCCGCGCGCGGCAAGCGGGTGCAGCTGGTCCTCGGGGCGTTCCTCGTCATCGCGATCCTCGCCGGGTCCGGCGCGCTGCTGCTGAGCGGCGGCGGGAAGGACAAGGGCGGCGGCACGGTCGGCAACGCGCCGAAGCTCGGCGCGGTCGCCCTGCCGGCGGTCAAGGAGACGAACCTCGCGAAGGCCGCGGCGACCGCGAACTGCGTCCTGCTGAACCCGAAGATCGAGGGCAGCACCCACGTCACCGGCAGCGTCACCTACAAGACGAACCCACCCTCCTCGGGCAACCACAACCAGGTCCCGGCCGAGGACGGCGTCTACGCGCCGGGCAACGAGCCGACGAAGGAGCACTTCGTCCACTCGCTCGAGCACGGCCGGATCGAGATCGAGTACAAGCCGGGCACGCCGGCGAAGACGATCGCCCAGCTGGAGGCCGTCGGCGAGGAGGAGCTCAACGGGACCCAGGGCTACCACCGCCTCGTCTTCCAGAACCCGACGGGCATGACCTACCAGGTCGCGGCCGTCGCCTGGGGCCACATCCTCGGCTGCGAGAAGATGAGTCCGAGCGTCTTCGACGCCATCCGGGCCTTCCGCAAGACCTACACGGACAAGGGCCCGGAGCTCATTCCGTAGGTTCGTCCCCGGCGGACGGCGGCGGGGTCTCCGGACGCCAGCCGCCGGTCGCGCCACGGTAGGCGTCCGAGCCGCCGTTCAGCAGCACGCTGACGGTGCGCAGCAGGATGCGGGCGTCGAGGCGCAGCGAGCGGTGCTCGATGTACCAGAGGTCGAGCTCGATCCGCTCGCTCCACGGCAGCGCGGCGCGACCGTTGACCTGCGCCCAGCCCGTGAGACCGGGCTTGATGCTGAGGCGGCCCCGCTGGCGCTCGGTGTAGGCCGCGACCTGCTGCGGCAGGGTCGGCCGCGGCCCGATCAGGGACATCTCGCCGCGCAGGACGTTGACCAGGTTCGGCAGCTCGTCGATCGACGTGCGGCGCAGGAAGGCGCCGACCCTGGTGATGCGCGCGTCGCCCGCGTCGACCGCCAGGCCGGCCCCCATGAACTCCGCCCCGGAGACCATCGTGCGCAGCTTGATGACGTCGAACTCGCGGCCGTGGAGACCCGAGCGGCGCTGCCGGTAGATCGGGCTGCCCGGGCTCTCCAGCCGGATGACGAGCATCGCCAGCAACAGGACGGGGGAGGCGAGCAGCAGGACCCCCGCGCTGACCAGGACGTCGAGCGTGCGGCGGACGGCGTCGGACATGGTGCTCACCTCGTGCCCTCGGGGGCGTCCCAGCCGGCGGCGGTGCCGTGGCGCAGGTGGTCGTGCAGGCCGGCCGCGATCGAGGCGGTCGTCAGCGTGTAGTAGCGGGCCAGGAGGCCGGGCCGCCGTGCCCTGGGTCCCGCGGCC
>JAOPZU010000495.1 GCA_025963955.1 Solirubrobacterales bacterium | reverse complement strand
GTGAGCGCCCGGAGTACCCTGCCGGCGTCTTCGCGCTCAGCCCCGCCGTGGAAGCCGAGCGCGTGCGTCGGGCGCTCACTGCCCAGGCCTGACACGCGGCGGCGACCCGGTGCGGGACCGGGTCGCCGTTGCTCCTCGGGGCGCCGGCTTCTAGGGCCGGTCCTCGGGACGCGGGTTCTGCGCCGGGTCCCAGGTGATCTGGAGGTGCTCCGGGCCGCGCTGGCTCGTGTTCGGGGAGGTGACCCACTGCTGGCCCGGGACCAGTTCGGCGTGCGGGAGCCGCTGGGTCAGCGCCTCGAGCATGATCCGCAACTCCATCTTTGCCAGGTGGTTGCCCATGCAGGTGTGGACGCCGGTGCCGAAGGCCAGGTGCTTGCTGGCGTTCGTGCGTCGCACGTCGAAGCGGTCGCCGTCCTCGAAGACCTCCTCGTCACGGTTGGCCGAGTTGAGCGCCACGTAGACCTTCGAGCCTGCTGGGATCGTTGCGCCGCTGGGCAGCGGGAAGTCCTCGACCACGAACTGCCGCCAGGTCGGCACCCCGGTGTCGTAGCGCAGGATCTCGTCGGCGGCGTTCGGGATGAGCGACGGGTCCGCGGCGAGCGCCGCGTACTGATCGGGGTGCTCGAGCAGCGACTTCAGGCCGCCCGCCATGGTGTTGGTGGTGGTCTCGTGGCCGGCCATCACCACGTTCAGCGTGTAGGAGTCCAGGAAGGGCCGGTCCATGGCCCCGGCCGCCTCGAGGTTCTGGTGGGCCTCGGAGATGATGTCCTCGCCGGGCTGGTCGATGCGGCTCTGCGACAGGGCGCGCGCCCACTGGCCGAACGCCCCCATGCCGTGCGCGGTGTGGATCTGGACCTCCTCCGACGGGAAGCCCCACTGGAAGACCGCCCACGGTCCCCGGAAGTCCTTGACCATCCCCATCTGCTCGTCGGGAAGACCCATCATGTGGAGGATCACCGTGGCCGGGACCTCGTAGATCATCGCGTCGACGATGTCGACGGCTCCGCTCTTGACGATCGCGTCCAGGCGGTCGTCGACCTGGCGCCGGATGAAGCCTTCCAGGCCCTTGATGCGGCTCATCTTGAAGGGTCCCTGGGTCGCCTCGCGATGGATGCGATGGACCTCTGCGTCCTCGTCCACCAGCGACGGCGCGGGGACGAAGCCGGACTCGCCGAGGATCTGCATGGCCTGGTCGATCGGCTGCACGTTCGGCGCCAGCGCCGTCTGCGCGCTCACGGCGCCGCTCTTGTCCTTGAGCACGGCGTTGCAGTCGGCGTACCGCGTGATCACGTACGCGCCGAGCCGCTCGTCGTAGAAGACGGGCGTCTCCTTCCGCGCCCGGCGGAAGAACGCCCTGCCGTAGTGGTCGAAGGGGTCGTAATCGGTGACGGTCGGGATGCCGGGTGCGGCTCCCGCAGGCTGCTCGATCGTGCTCATGGGTCGACCCTCTTCCACCCACGCGCGCGTGGGGCGGGTGTTCGGGCATGACGGACGGTCACCGGAAGTCGCGACCGGCCGTTCATCATCGCCGCTGCTCCAGCCCGTCCGCCGCACCGCCGTGCGGTGCCCGCGTCGGTGCGGACGGACGCCGGCAGCGTGTGCGTCATAGGCGAACAGTCGACCGGCGCGGCTTCGGCCGCACGTAGGTTCGGGCGATGTCGCCGCCCCTCACCCTGGAAGTCCAAGATGGCCTCGCCGTCCTGACGATGCGGGCCCCCGAACGCCGCAACGCGTTGACCGTCGAGATGGCGCAGGCGATGATCGCCGCTTGTGAGCAGGTCGACGCGGATCCGAGCGTCGGCGCGGTCATCGTTACCGGCGAGGGCGACTACTTCTGCGCCGGGGGCGACCGCAGCGTCCTTGCCCACGCCGGGCAGGACCCCGCCGGCCCCGAGACCTTCCGCGACATGGGGCTGATCTACAGCGCCTTCGCGCGGGTCGGAAAGCTCGAGCCGCCGACGATCGCCGCGATCCGCGGCGGCGCGCTCGGTGCGGGGCTGAATCTCGCGTTGGCCACGGACCTGCGCGTGCTGGCCGAGGACGCGGCGCTGCTCTCCGGCTTCCTGCCGATCGGCCTGCACCCCGGGGGCGGTCATTCGCTGCTGCTCTCGCGGGCCGCCGGCCGCGAGACCGCGAACGCGATGCAGCTCTTCGGGCAGCGGCTGACGGGAACCCAGGCGGTACAGCTCGGACTGGCCTGGGCGGCGGTGCCGGCGGCCGCCGTCGACGCGACTGCTCGTGATCTTGCGGCCACGCCGGCCGCAGACCCGGAGCTCGCTCGACGCACCGCGCGCTCGATGCGGACCATCGCTGGGCCGCCGGCCCTGCCCTGGGACGCGGCTCTGGACCTGGTACGCGCCGCGCAGATGTGGTCCCTCCGCCGCAAGGAGCTCGCCGCATGAGCTCCCGTTTCCAGACGCTGCTCTACGAGGTACAGGACGGCGTGGCGACGATCACGCTGAACCGGCCTGACCAGCTCAACACCCTGACCAACACGATGCTGGAGGAGATCCTGGAGGCGTTCGACGCCACGGACGGCGACGACGCGATCCGGGCGGTCATCGTCACGGGCGCCGGGCGTGCGTTCTGCGCCGGTGCCGATCTCTCCGAGGCCGGTGGCCTGGGCAGCGCCGGCAGTGCCCCGGCGCCGGCCCAGGACGACGCCGTGGCCCGCGACCGCGGCGGGGTCATCGCGATGCGGATCTACGACAGCCTGAAGCCCGTGATCGGGGCGATCAACGGTGCGGCCGTCGGGGTCGGCGCGACGATCACGTTGCCGATGGACGTGCGGCTGTGCTCCCAGTACGGGAAGTTCGGCTTCGTCTTCGCCAAGCGCGGGATCGTCCCAGAGGCTGCCTCCAGCTGGTTCCTGCCCCGGACGGTGGGGATCTCCAGGGCGCTCGAGTGGTGCGTGACCGGACGCGTCGTCGGCGCGCCCGAGGCGCTCGACGCCGGGCTGGTGCGGGCGGTGCACACGCCGGCGGCCCTGCTGCCCGCGGCGCGTGCCCTGGCGCGTGAGGTGGCCGAGGGGAA
>JAOPZU010000486.1 GCA_025963955.1 Solirubrobacterales bacterium | reverse complement strand
GCGTACACGACGCTGAACGTCCCCGCCGGTAGCCGCTAGTCGGTCACGTTCGCCGCGGTGCCCTGGTGGCGCGTCGCGGCGACGTGCGTGAAGACCCGGATCGCGCGCGCTGTCGCCGCGATTGGTGCTGACCGGGGTCGAGGCCTCGAAGGCTTTACCGTTAGCGCCATGAGCGTCATCGGAACACGGTCAGCGTCGTGCGCCTCAGCGTCCGCCATCGCACTCGGAACCCTCTTCGGCTGTGGCGGTTCGGATTCAAAGGCGCCCGCGTACCCGAAGGATCCGGGTGCCGTGGTGAAGACGTAACTCGGGGCCCTGGCCGACGGAGAAGGCAGCCGCGCCTGCGCGACGCTCTCGCCGACGCTTCAGCGATCGGCCCTTAAGGTGGCCACCGCGGCCTATCCGACCAAAAAGCTCAAGACGTGCGCCGACGCTGTGGCGCAACTGGCGACGGAGAACGACGCCGGAAGCAGGAAGCTGCTCCGGGACGCGCGTCTGAACAAGGTGGACGTCGTAGGCACCAAAGCCACCATCACCTCGACGGCGAGCGGGCCGCTGAAGCTCACTCGCCTGGGCGGGCGCTGGGTGATCACGAAGGGGCTGTACTGACCCGCCGTCGCGGGCCGGCGTCTCACCAGCCCATGGGTCGCTGCATCGGTGCCGCCGGGTCGGCCTTTCCGCGAAACCCGACGTAGGTGAGGCATCCGCCGTCCGGGAGCGTGAGCGTGACTCGATCCGCCGGCTCCGACAGCCGGACGACCCCGTGCCAGGGGGGAATGCCTTCGCGGTTGTCGACCGCATCCATCGTGACGGTCCTCGCACCGACCTCGACCCGAAGGGCACGCCGAGGGTCTGAGGCCATCAGGCCGACGTGCAGCTCGCTCGTGGGCGCGGGGAGCCCCACGGGCAGGCGCGCCCCCGGCCGCAGCTCGATGCGGCCGTCCGGCAGCATCGACGCCCCGGCGACATCGTGCGGCAGGCGCAACGGCCAGGGACGCACGTGCAGCGGCTCGTCCCCCGAACGCACCGGCTCGACGCTGAGGATGGTGTCGACCCAGCTGCGCGACCAGCACGGCGGAAGGTCCGGACGCCAGGCGTCGAGGACGGCGGCGAGCTGCAGCTCCTCCCAGCGCACCGGCCGCGACGGATAGAGCGCGGCGTCGTAGCTCGAGGCGACGGTGTGCGCAGCGACATCACCGAAGGCCATCTCGAGCTCGTGGAACGAGAACCCCGTCCCCCACCGCTCCAGGGCCTCGTCTCGCGCCTCGACGCCGCCCGCCGCCGCGGCGTCGATCGCGTCCACGAAGTCCGCTCGGGGCGAGCGCCCGTAGTACGCGCCGGCGACGGAGAGCGGCAATGCATGGAGGAACGGGATTCGTGCCGTGTGGTGGTCGACCGGCGTCAGGCGGTTCGGTGTCTCCGTGATCACGATGTGGCCATCAGTCCGCATGATCTCGCGGCCCAGGCGAAGGACGGCAAGGCGTTCCTCGAGCGTGAGGTGCTCGAGAACCGCATAGAGCAACAGGACATCGATCTCTCCGCGGTACTCGCGGACGCGGTCCACGATCTCGCTCACCGGCCAGACGCGGAGCTCCACGTTGGAGAGCCCGCGTCGCGCGACGGCCTGCTGGGCCAGCGCGACCTCGCCGGGATCGATGTCCACACCGATGTGGCGGGCGGCCCGCGCTGCGAACGCGCACGTGATCGCGCCCTGACCGCACCCGTACTCGAGGATCGTGCGCCCGGTGAGCGGGATGTGCCGCTCGACCCACGGCACGCTGTCCGCCCGAGCCACGGCGAGCCGCCGCAGCCACTCCGGGTGCTCGCGTGGACTCTCCTGCATCGAGTCTCCTACCGCTTCCGGACCGTGAACGTCACAGTGACCGAATTGCCGCCGGACGCTTTGAGCGTCAACCGGTAGGTGCCGGACTTTAGCGTGGTACGACCGACCTTGGCGGTCACCGGGACGCTGTTCGAGCCTGCGGTTCCGGCGATCGTCCGCGAGCCTACGGCCTCGACGTAGGAACAGCGGCTTCCACCCCGGTTCGACGCCGACGGCTTCGCGCAGGTGCCGCCGCGCTTCTTCCGACCTTTCAGGCTCCGTCCGACCGTGATCCGGACGTCCGCGGCGGCCGACAGGGCGAACTGCAGCGTCGTCCCCCGTTTCGCGGTGATGCTGCGGGACTTGAGCTTCGCGGCGGAGAGCTTGGGCTTGCCCGATGGCGGAGCGGTGGTAGGGGCCCCTGGGGTCGTTGCGGGCGGCGCGACGGACGGCGCACCCGACGGCGCACCTGCCGAACCCGGCGGGGTGATCACCGAGGTCACGATGCCCGCGATGGCCGGCAGTCCGCTACACGCGGCCGCCGCCGGCGGGGTACCGAAGGACGCAAACCGGCCGACTGCGCCCGTCGGATCGCCGACAAAACTCACGGTCTCGCCCCCCGTGATGACGGCTCCGTCAGGGGCGACGGCGAGCGAGTTGATCTGAGACCCGCTGTCCAGCTGCGGGCCGAGCACGACGCCGCCGCTTCCGACGGCACCGTCGGGCTGTCCGGAGGGCGTCAGGGCGTACAGCGCCGGCGAACGCAGGCCCGAGTCGACGTACGCGCCGCCGGCGACGATCTCGCCTCCTCCGGCCACCGCGACACCCGCCGCGCCGACGGGTGTGGTGGTCCCGGCGCTCCGCGTCGCCGGAATCGTCTGCAGACCCGCCGTCCCGAAGCCGCCGTCGGGCCGTCCTCCGGCGTCCAGCCTGGCGAAGAGCGCAGATGAGCCGGCGCTTGTGACCTCCGCGCCGGCGGCGACGGTCCGGCCGGCGCCGTCCGTGGTGACCGACGTGAACGTCGAGTAGGCCCCGCCGTTCGGATGGTAGTAGTAGAAGACACCCCCGCCGTTGAAGGCCGGGTCAGGCGAGCCGTCGGCCCGCAGGCGCACGATGTACGCGTCGAAGACCTGCAGACTCGGAGCCGTGTCGCCCACGGCGACCACGGCGTCCCCTTGGACCGTCAGGCCGCGCACGCGCGAGTTCTTCCCGACGCCGACCACCGCAGTGCCCCCGGTGCCGAACGTGGCGTCGAGGCTGCCGTTGTCGCTGAACCGGGTCACGACTGCGAATGGGAGGCCGTCGGCGCCGACCGCCGTCCCGCCGACGTAGATCGCGCCGCACGGACCGAGCGCCACCGCGAGCCCGGTGCCGGCGGCCCCGCGTGCTGTCCCGCCGGTCCCGAAAGACGAGTCGACGCTGCCGTTCGCGTTGAAGCGTCGGACGACCATCCCGTCGTCGGTGCCGGCCACGTACAGCTTTCCGTTGGGCCCAAAGGCGGCCGCGCGGCCCACGCCTTTCGCGGAGGCGAGGGGCGTGCCGGCCTGGCCGGACGGCGTCACGGGCTGCACGAGCATCGCGCCATCGGTGGCCTTCCCGACGGCGATCGCGTTGCCGCCCGCGTCGGAGGCGATCCCGTACACGGCGGCTCCCACCCGTGTCGGGGTCCCGGTGCTCTCGCCGGCTGCACGGACTACTGCGGGCGCTACGAGCAAGGACGCGGCAACAACGAGGGGCCCAAGCGGCAGGCGCCCGGGGCGACGGGTCAGAATCATGTGTTCCAGTGTTGGTTCGAGGGCAGCGACTGCACGCCCGTGGTGCTTGCTATCGGCCGCCGCTGACGGTGGCTTGAGCCGCAGCCGCGGACGGAGAGCGTTCTCCCTCCGCGGAACTCACGTCGCGACGGACGGCTATCGCGAACCGACGACGAGCGGGATCAGGCGGGTGTTCCCGCCCACGGCGCGCACGCGGATCCGATAGACGCCGGGGGCCAGAGCTCTGCCGGGCTCGACCGCGATTGGCGTGCGATTGGCGCCCACATCAGCCAGGATCCGGCGGCTGCCAGGCACCCTGACGTACGTGACACAGCGAGCGCCCCGCCGTCCGGTGGGCGCGCAACGGCCGGTGGACGAGCGCCGGCCGGAACGACGCTGCTCGAACGTCAACACGACAGTGACCTTCTGCGAGACTGTGAACGTCAGGACGGTGCCCTTGCGGGGAGTGATCGAGGACGTTGCGAGCGCGGTCTTCGTGAGGCGTGCGGGGCCAGCTGGCGGAGGCGAGGTCGTGGGCGTCGCCGGCGGCGTAGTAACGGGAGCGGCGGGGGGGGTCGGGGGGTCGGGAGTCGTGGCTACGGTCGCAGGAGTGCTCGGCGTGGTTGGCGGCGACGTGGTGGTCGTCGTGGTGGTGGTCGGCTGCGTGGGGGTTGTGGACGTCGTCGTCGACGTGGTCGGCGTCGGGGGAGCAGGCGGGACCGGAGGCGGCGGACAGCCCGCTGGCGTCGCCGGCGCACCGAGTGATGCGTAGCGCGTAACAAAGCCGGTATTTGCTGACGAGAAGTCGCGTGCCTCACCGGCCGCGAAGATTTCGCCGCCACCGGTGATGGCCAGCGACCGGCTATCACCGCCGCTCGGGCCGGGGCTGGTAAGCACGATGCCGGTGCCGTTGACGGAGTTGTCGAGTCCGCCATTGGCGGTGACGACGTACAGCGCCGCCTGACGCAGGCCGCCGTTCTGGAACGCGCCGGCTCCGACGATCCGTCCGTCGTTGAGCAGGGTCAGCGAGCGCAGCCCGAGCGTCTCGCCGGTGAAATTCACCGAGGCCGGAGTGCGAAGGACGCCCCCGCTGCCGAAGCTGGGATCGAGGGTGCCGTCCGTCTTGATGCGCGCAACGACCGCAAGCACCTGCGAGTCGCGGACGTCCGAACCCCCGGCCACCAGGCGTCCGGCGGCGTCAACGGCGACCGTGTTCATGACCGCGTTGACGCCCCCTTGAGCGTCGTAGTAGTAGGTACCGCCGGTGCCGAAGCCCTGATCGGACTCGCCCCGCGCATTCGTGCGGCCGACGAACCCGTCGACGATCTGAAAGCCCGGCGCGCGCTGCCCGGCGAAGACGAATCGCCCGTCGGGAAGCAGCGCGACCGCGTTTGCCCGCGAGCCGCGTCCGTAGTCGAGCACCTTTACGCCCGACGTGCCGAAGGACGAGTCGATGGCTCCGTTCGCCTGCAGGTGCGCCAGGGCGAGGCGGTCGGACCCGTCGGCACCGAGCGCGCTGCCCCCGACGGCGATATCGCCACACGGGCCCTGAACGACCGAGTACGCCGTTTTGGCGGGCAAAAACACCGTGCCGCCGGACCCGAAGGACGTGTCAAGGGCGCCGGAGGTCAGGTAGCGGCGCACCACCATGTTCCCGTCATCCCCGGCAACCAGGACCTTCCCGTCGGTCTGCACCGTGATCGCCCGAAGGGTGCCGGTGCCGGCGGAGAAGGCTGAGCCCAGTGTGCCGTCGGCGCTGATGCGCTGGACCGTGTTTGTCGTCCCGACCCGAGCCAACGCAGCCACGCCGCCTGCCGGACCGAAATCGCTTGCGACGGCCGGTACGAGGTCGCCTACCACTCGAGTGCTGGAGGCATCGCCGCCGGCGGCCCGGGCAGATCCGAGTCCTACCAGCAGCAGCAGCGCGGAGGCGAGCGGCAGAGAGCGCAGCAGCAGGCGGGGCATGGCGGCGACGGTAACACATGGCTGCCGGCCGTCCATCGGCGACTGGACGCCAAAAAGGCTCCCGAACGGCGAGATGCCGCACCCTGAGGGCACGGCATCTCACTACAGCAGGCCGGCCCGGCACACTGCCCGGGCCGGTTGATGATTCTGGCTAGCCCGCGTTGGATGCGGACGGGGCCAGGATCTGCGTCACGTTGATAGCACCGTCGGCGCCAGTCAAGCTGGTGTTACCGGCGGCGACGCCACCCGGACCGAAGCCCTCGTTGTCAACGTTGCCACCGGCGTACGTCTGCACGCCACCGGCACGGATCTGCAGACCGCGCGCACCCGAGATGCTGTTGAAGTTCGCCTTGATCGTCGTCTGACCAGGCGACGCGATCGAGCCGAACGACAGCGAGGTCGCGGGGTTGGTTGCGAGGGTACCGGTGTTGTCAACCGTCCTGAACTGCCCAGCGTTGAACGAGAAGTACCGCTGGTCAAACGTCACCGTGGCGGAGTTGTCGTTGATCTGGAACGTCGTCGCGAGCGCCTCCGGACCGATGGTGAAGCCAGTCGCCAGTGCGCCAGCGTTGCCGCCGGTCGGGACCGTCGCCTGCGTGTTGTTGGTCGCGACCGCCGCCTTGTTGATCTCGACGCCGACGATCGACTCAGCCTGGTTCTGGATCAGGTTGGTGGACGTGCCACCACCACCGGTCGCGGTGGACAGCGTCACTGCGTTCGCCCCAGCGGGGACCGCAGCGTTAGGCGTGTGCAGCGTGCCATCGGACAGCAGGATCTTGTAATTGGCGACGGCTGCCGTGGCGCCGATGGGCTGATCGAACGTGACGAGGATCTGGTTCGTCCCGCCGTTGCCAACGAGTTCCGCAGCCAGCGGGTCCGGCAGGTCGGTCGCACCGGACTTGCCCGGAAGGGCAGCCGAAGAGATCGGGTTGCCGTCGCCCGAGGTCGAGGTCACGACATTGCGGCCAACGAGGCCACGCACTGCGTTCGCGACGGTCGCAGCCGTCGCAGGGGCACCGCCACCCGGAACCGTCTGGGTAGCGTTCGTGAAATCGACCGTAATCGTCTTCCCGTCCGCGGAGTACACCGGGTCAGCAGCAGTCACGGCCGCGTTGTACTGCGTGGTGCCGTCCGAGTTCAGAATGGCGAAACCAGCGTTGTTCGCCTTCGTGAGCGCCGCGCCGGCGAGGATCTCGTCGAACGTGAAGCTCACCTTGGTACCAGCGGTGGTGACGCCCACGAGGTCCGGCGCGGTCGAGCGTGCCCGGGTGCCGTTGTTGGTGTTGGAGCCAATCAGCGCCGTGGAATCGGCGTTGCTCTGGCGCGCGCTGGCAGCGCTAATGACGCCGCCGCCGGTATCCGTGGCGTACGTGTCGGTCGTCAGGTCCTGGAACCCAGCGAAGGTCGCGTCGACACAGTTACCGTTGACCGCAGTGGCGGTCGTGGCGGAGTTGCCCGTGAGCTGGTCGTACGTGCCGGTGAAGAACCGACCAGCGACCGGAGTGGTGCCGATCGTCTTGTTGTAGCAGAAGCGCACGGTCGTGCCGTTCGCGACGGTGGATCCCGTGATCGTGGCCGAGATGAGGTCGGGTGAGATCGTCGAGTTGAGGGTCAGCGCACCGCCCATGGCGGCGTTCGCGCTCATCGGCATGGCGAGCGGGACAGCCGCCAGTGCCAGTACGGCGAGGGGCGCACTAGTGCGCTTAGACAGGAGAGACATGCTTGCCGGAACCCCTTTCAATGGGTCTCGAGTTTCAAAGGAGGCCCAACGAGCCGCCGATACGTGGCAGGTTCTATCACACTCGGCTCACCGCAACCGACTGTGGACACCCAATGCGTGTCTTGTAACGAACACCGTCCGAAAAGCGGGGCAGACTGTCCCGCTCGCCGTTCGAACAGTCCTATCGGTTCTGGCGGTACACGTAGACGGAGACCTGCTGGCGAAGGGTGCACTCGACCTTGGCCTCGTAGTAGCCGCGGTTGTACAGACGGCTCTCGATGCACTTATAGCCGAGGACACGCTTGGCGCGGCAGTAGCCCGCGCGGCCCTTCTTCACCCGGCAGCGGTAGTGGGCGAGGCTGATCCGACGCCCGGCCGAGCAGCTGAGATGGAAGGTGGTGAGCGACACCGATCGTCCGGTCCGGCCCGGGTACTTCGGCAGCGGGCAGGCACGCCGACCGAGCGACGCGCTCGACGCGGAAACCGAGCTTGCGTGTGCCCCGTCCGCTGCGCCGAAAGCCGCAGGAGCGCCCGCCGTCGTCGCGCCGGCGAGGCAGGCCACGATCGTCGCCCGTGAGAGGAGGTGCTTGCTGATGGTGCTCTTCATGAGATCTCTTTCCTTTGAGGACAGGGAACTGAACGGTACAGGCGCTACCCGTCCCGCCCCCCAAGGCAAGCAGCGACTCTCATCAAGCCCTCACGGGCGGGTCAGCCGAAGCCCACCGACCCGACGAGCCTGCTGTCCTGAACGCCCCGGAGGCCGCGGGAAGGCAGGCCGACGTAGCGGACGAGGACCTCCCCGCCGGCGGCGGCCGCCGCGTCCGGGAGGCGCTCCTCCACGCGCCAGATCCGGCGGCGAACCGGCGCCCGGTAGTCGAGCTTGACCAGGCGCCCGTCGGGCGCGACGTAGGACATTCGCACGAGCACCGTGCCCGTCGTACGGTCACCGGCGGAGCCGGCCACCACGAGGAAGCTCGAAGGGTCGACCGCCGCCTTCCGCACGCGGAGGCCCGATGACCGTGGGCCGGCGCGTAACAGCGCGCTGGCGGGCCGGACCTTGCCGCTCCCGCCGTAGCTGAGCCGCACGAGCCCCCGGCCTCCACGCCGTGCTCGCGCGCTAAGCGTCCGCGTCATCATCGTGACCCGGTTGCCGGCGGCGATCCGCGCGGTGAAGCGCGAACGCGTGCCGTTGGCCTCGTAGGACCCGCGCAGCACACCTGTGGCACCGTAGGTCAGCGACGCGGTCACCCGGAGCGTCCGTCCGACGACCACGGCACGCGACACGGCGAGCCGTGCCGGCCGGCGATCGCCCTGGGCGGGCGCGACCACGGGCACCTCCTCCGACAGGGGGTTCACCGGCGGGGTGCCGAAGCCCCCGGCGAACCGCACTACGCCGGCGTCCGGCCCGTTGAAGTCCTGATCGCGACCGCCGGCGGTCAAGGCACCCGCCGGGGTGACCGTGAGTGCGGAGGCCTCGGTCCCGTCCACGCCGTCGGGCCGGATACGGACGAGGCCCCCCGGGGCCACGCTCTTGTCGGGTGCGCCGGACGCGGTGAGCGCCCAGAGCGCTTCCGAGCGCTGTCCCGAGTCCTGGAAGCCGCCGACCCCGACGATCTCCCCGCCCCCGGCGACGGCCACCGCCATGGCGCCTACCGGGTCGCTGATGGTCATAGGGACCGAGGACGGGAGCCGCGTCACCCCGCCCATCCCGAAGCCCGGGTCGAGCCGACCCTCGGGCGTAAGCCGGACAAACGGGGCCTGCGTGCCGTCGGGGTGGACCTCCGCTCCCGCGAGGAGCACCGCCCCCGAGGGCTCCAGTGCAAGCCCGTTGAATCTGGCGTTGACGCTGCCGCCGGCGTCGTGGACGAAGATTCCCGTCGCGTTGAAACTCCGATCGAGGCGGCCGTCTAGCGTGGTGCGTCCCGCGACCGCGGTGGTGATCCGCAGGTCCGGGGCGCGCTGCCCCGCGAAGAGGATGCGGCCGTCAGGCTGCGCCACGACGGCGTTGACACGCGAGTAGCGTCCGATGTCGAACGTGGTGACCCCTGACCGGCCGAACCCGGCGTCGCCCCTGCCGTCGGGCAGCAGCCTGACCAGCCCTCCGCGGTCGGCGCCGTCGCGGGTGCTGAGACTGCCGCCGATCACGATCCGGCCGCCGGGAGCCATCGCCACCGCGCGCGGAGTCATGGTGGTCAGCGGAACAGCTCCGTTCTGTCCGAACGCGGGATCGGGTTGGCCGTCGGTCGTGAAGCGACGAACGAAGCCCGCAAGTTCGGTCGAGCGGTCCGTCCCGACCACGACGATTCCCCCGTTCGACTGGATCGCGACACCGGTGGCGGCACCCTTGCCCGCATCGAAACTTTGCACGACGGTGCCGTCCGGCGCCACCCGCCGCACGAGCGTGGCGCCGTTGTCCTCCCCGACAGCCACCACGGTGCCTCCGGCCTCGGCGGCCAGGCCGTTCACTGCCGTGCCCATTCGAACGGAGGGTCCCGGTTCGCCCGGACCACCGGCGGCGCGGGCCACGCTGGGAGCGCAGAGGGCGAGGGAGCAGGCGACCAGCGGCGCGAGTCGCAGGCAGCGCCGGAAGCGGCGAGCGTTCATCAACCAGGAGTAACACACGCGCGTCGACTTCGGCGCGCTCGCGTCGGGCGAACCCTGTCCTGAGGTGGGGGTGGAGACGTGCTGGTCAGTTCGCGTCGGCTTTCGCCCGGCGCCGCGCGCGGGGCTCCAACGGAGGGAGCGCAGCGTCGCGGTCGCTGAGCTCGGGCGCCGCGTCCGCGTTGGGGTCGGCCACGTAGGGCTCCATCTCGCCGTCGTCGACCTCGGCCGCCACCGCCGCCCTCAGGGCTGGCACCTCAGCCACCTCACCCGACCCGAACACCCCCAGCATCGTCAGCAGCACCCGCCGCGTCGCCGGGCGCCGCGCTAAAGCGGCCAGCCGGCGCTGCGCGCGGTCGGGCAGCAGCGGCGCGGGCGGCCCGACCAGCGACATGCCGGTGCCGCCGATCGCGTGACGGAGGCCCCAGTAGCGGGCGTCGGGGATGTGCTGCTCGTGGACCCGGGCGAGGTCGCGGTCGGGCAGGGCCAGCGTGTCGCGGTAGGCGCGGATCGTCTCGGCGGCCGTGCGGTCCCAGGTGAGGCGGGCGGCGGCCTCGCGTAGGAGGTTCACGTGCGCGAGACGCGCCTCACCGTCCTCGAGCAGCGGCCGTACCTGCGCGGCGCTGCGACCGGCGTCCCAGGGGACGAGGGTCGCCGCGGCCTCCGGAAGCACCTCGGCGAGCGAGGAGACGCAGGCGAACAGGCAAGGAACCCCGGCGGCGGCCGCCTCGAAGGGCACGAGGCCGAAGCCCTCGTAGGTGGTCGGGTAGACGACGGCGGCGGCGCGGGAGAGGAGCCAGCGCTTGGTGGCCTCGTCCACGGCGCCGACATCCAGGACGGCATCGGCGAGCTCGGGGCGCGTGGAGCGGTGGATGGCCTCAGCACCGGCGGAGGAGCCGTGGGAGACGTGCGCGCCGCAGAGGACGAGGCGTCCCGTCCACCCATGCTCGGCGCGCAGCCGCTCCAGCAGGCGCATCGCGAAGACGCGGTTCTTGTGCTTGAAGTCGGTCCCGACGCAGAGCACGAACGGCTCCCCCGCCAGGCGCTCGGCAAAAGCCGGCTCGCTGGAATCGACCTGGAGGCTGTCGAGGTGGTGGTCGACCCCGAGGTGGGCCACGCGGCTGCGTCCGGCGGGCACAAGACTCTCGGCCTGGGCGTCGTCCGCGGCGTGCTGGCTGAAGAACAGCGTCAGCGCGGCGGTGGCCAGCGTCTCCACTGTGAGCGCCCGGTACTGGCTCCAGCGGTAGGCGGAGGGGAAGTAGTCGGGGTTGCGGTAGGCGATCAGGTCCTGATGGGTGACGACGAGGCGCTCGCCGAGCAGCTCGAGCAGGCCCAGGTCGCGGACCGAGGAGACCTGGAAGGGGCGGTGGACGAGCGGGTCGCGGCGCGTGCCGGTCCCGATGTCCCGCTCGCGGATGGTCTCCACGCCGGCCATGCTGGCGATGACGGGCTGCGCGTAGAGCCCCATGTCATCCGGGAGCAGCAGGCGCAGCTGGACCTGCTGGGTGCGCCAGAGGGCGTGGACGAGCTCCAGCGCGTGGACCTGGGTCCCCGTCAGGAACGGCCCCAGGCAGCGCACGTCGACCGTCACCCGGGGCCCGAGGATGGCCTCGCCCGCGATGGCCAGCGCCCGCGCGAGCGCGTTGGCGGGGTCGGCCATGATCTCCTGGACCGCCGTCGCGTAGGCGGGGTAGCGCTGGTTGATCAGGCGCTCGTGAGCGGCCTGGGTGGCGGAGCGCTCGGCCGCGCCGCCCTCCCCCGCGTCGAAGGTCCCGCCGCCCTGGTGGAGGACGAGCACGTCGTCGGCGAGCACGTGCTGCAGCCCGACGGCGATGCAGCGCTGGGAGAAGTCGACCTCCTCGCCGTAGCCGGGGGCGAAGGCCTCGTCGAAGCCGCCGACGAGGTCGAGGGCCGCACGGCGGACGAGGACGCAGTGCCCGATCGCGGTGGGCAGGCGCGGGTAGAGGCGGCAGGACCGCTCGCGGACGGCCTGAGCGGCGACCTCGAGCGTGGTCTGCTGCGGCAGCGCGTGCGTCGGGTTGTTGCGGTAGGGCACCGACACGATCGACCCGTGGTTGGTCAGCGCGGTCGCGGTGGCGATCGAGCGGTCTCCGGCCACCGCGGCGCGCAGCCCGTCGACCCAGCCCTCGGCGACCACGCAGTCGCTGTTGAGGAGGATCACGTCGGCACCGGGGCAGAGGGCGAAGGCCCGGTTGCAGTTGCCGACGAAGCCCTCGTTGCGCTCTGCGAGCGACCAGTACACGGGGTGCTGCAGGTGGCCGCCGGCCTCGAGCTCGGCGATCCAGCGGCGGCTCGCGTCGTCGGGGGACGCGTCGTCGGCGACGAGCACGGGCACGTCCGCGGGGGTGTGCGCGAGGACGCTCACGAGGCACTGCGCGAAGAGCTCGTGCTGGCCGTAGACGGGGATGACGACGACGGTGCCGTCCTGCACCCCGTCCAGTCGCTGGTCCGCCGCCAAGGTCGTGAGGGCCATCGGCGGAACAGTAGTCGGGATGTACGGCGCGGCGCGGGTCCGGGGGCCCCCGTATCCTCGGGCGGCGCCGC
>JAOPZU010000458.1 GCA_025963955.1 Solirubrobacterales bacterium | reverse complement strand
CGTCGGTGACGAGCGGCTCGATCGACGCGGTCGGGCCCTCGGCCAGCAGGGCGCGGGCGAGGGAGTTGGAGTGCACGATGCCCTTGACGCGGTCCTGGTTCTCGTCCTCGGTGACGAGCAGGCGCGTGTGGCCGGAGGAGACGCAGCGCCGCAGCGCGGTCTCGACGTCCTCGCTGGTGTCGACGGTCACGACCGCCGGGATCGGCGTCATGACCTGGCGCGCCTCCTGCTCGTGCAGGTGGAAGACGCCGTGGAGCATCCCGGCCTCGCCGGCGTCGAGCTGTCCGCCCGCGCGGGCCTGGCCGATCATGATCCGCAGCTCCTCGGGCGTCGCGCCCTCCTCCATCGCCGTGTCCGGATCGATGCGCAGCGTCCGCAGCAGCGTGTTGGACGTCGCGTTCAGCGCGGTGATGAACGGGCGCATCGCGCGCTCGAAGCCGATCAGCGGCCGGGCGACGCGCATGGCCGTCGCCTCCGCCTTGACGATCGAGAAGATCTTCGGGACCTGCTCGCCGATCGTGATGTGGACGGCGGTGACCATGATGTAGGCGATCGCGATGGCGATCCCGACCTTCGCGCCGTGCGAGAGGCCCCCGAGAGCCGGTTCGATCAGCGACGCGATCGCCGGCTCGCCCAGGAAGCCGATGCCGAGCGACGCGAGCGTGATGCCGAACTGGCAGGCCGAGAGGTACTGGCTGAGGTCGTCGAGCAGGACGACGACGCGGCGCGCGGGGGCGCTGCCCTCCTCGGCGAGCTCCTCGATCGGGCCGCGGCGGGCCCGCACGAGGGAGAACTCGGCGGCCACGAAGAAGCCGTTGACCAGCACCAGCGCCAGCACGGCGAGCAGGAGGACCGCGCTCATCGCGAGCACCCGGCGAGCCGGTGGTCAGGGGGTCCGGGCTGTCGCCGCGGACTTCGGGAGGGGTCGTCAGGCATCGGTCCGGCTGGCGGGAACGGTAGCAGCGTGCCCGGGCGGAGTGGGAGGCGTGTGCGCGGGCTTGCCCTTCCCTGCCCGGGACGGCCCCACCGCACGCGTGCCGGCGGGGCCGCGCCCGGCCCCCGTCAGGGCTCGAGCGCGTCGATCGCCGCGGCCAGCGCGTGATCGGCGTCCGTCACCGCGCCGCCCGCCTCGTGGGTGACGAGGCTCAGGCGGACCCGGTTCCACCCGTGCAGCAGGATGTCGGGGTGGTGCCCGCGATCCTCCGCGAGAGCACCGACCGCGTTCACGTACGCGAGCGCCGCCGCGAAGTCCGCGAACTGCCGCTCGCGCACCAGCGCGCCGTCCTGCGTCTGCCAGTCGTGACTCATGCACTACCGTCCTTCGGGATGCGGATCGTCAGCCTCGTGCCCCACGCGACCGAGCTGCTGTACGCGCTCGGGCTCGGCGACGACGTCGTCGCCGTGACGCACGAGTGCGATCATCCCACGGAGGCGCAGGCCAAGCCGCACGTGACGCGCGACCGCCTGCCCGCCGGCCTCAGCGCCGCCGAGATCGACCGCGCCGTCCGGGTGCGGACCGAGGCCGGCGAGGCGATCTACGAGCTCGACGAGGAGCTGCTGCACGCCCTCGAACCCGATCTCATCGTCACGCAGGCGCTGTGCCCGGTGTGCGCCGTGAGCTACGACGACGTCGCGAAGGTCGCCACGACGATCAAGACCTGCCCGAAGGTCATCGCGCTGGACCCCAAGACCCTCGGCGAGACGATGGGCGACATCCGCACGCTCGCCGAGGCGACCGGCTGCCGCGAGGCGGGCCTCGACCTCGTCGCCCGGCAGCGCGCCCGCATCGACCGCGTGAAGCTCGCCGTGCGTAAGGCCCCACGCCCCCGCGTGGTGGCCATCGAGTGGTTGGATCCCGTCTTCATCGGCGGCCACTGGACGCCGCAGCTCATCGACTTGGCCGGCGGCATCGACGTGCTCGGCAACCCCGGCGAGCACTCCGAGCAGGTCATGTGGGAGGACGTGAAGGCGGCCCGGCCCGAGGTGGTCGTGTGCATGCCCTGCGGCTACGACGCCCCCCGCGCGCACCTGGAGGCCGAGTTGTACGCCCACGAGCTGCGGCGGCTCGGGGCGGAGCGCGTGGTCGCAGTGGACGCGTCGGCGACGTTCTCGCGGCCCGGCCCCCGGCTCGTGGACGGGCTGGAGCTGCTCGGCCACATCCTGCATCCGGACCTCGTCGGGGCGCCGGCGTACCCGCCGATCCCCGTCACGCTGTAGGTCAGGCGTCCGGTGCCTGCCGCGCCACGCACGGTGCTCTACCTGCACTCGTCGAGCGGCCGCTACGGCGCCGACCGGCAGCTGCACGCGATCGCCACGGGCCTGGACCCGGCGCGCTACCGCGCGCTCGTCGTGCTCCCGGACGACGGCGAGCTCGCGCAGGACCTCCGCGCCGCCGGCATCGAGGTCCTTGTCCGCCCGCTGGCGGTGCTCCGCCGCTCGCTCATGTCCGCCGGCGGGCTCTCGCGTGTCGCCGCGGCCTGGGCCGCCGACGCCGGCGGTCTCGGCCGGCTGGCGCGGTTGCGCGGGGTCGCGCTCGTCCACAGCAACACCTCCGTCACCCTCGGTGGCTCGGCGGCCGCGCGGGTTGCCCGCGTCCCGCACGTCTGGCACGTGCGCGAGATCTACACCGGGTTCGACCGCTGGTGGCCGGCCTACCGCCGGCTGCTGACGACCGCCGACGCGCTGCCGTGCGTCTCCCGCGCGACCCGCGAGCAGTTCAGCGGCCTGGGCCCGGCGACCGTGCTGCACGACGGGCTGGCGCTCGTCCCCCGCCGGGCGGACCGCGCCGCCTCGCGGGCGCAGCTCGACCTGCCCGCCGACGCGACCGTGCTGGCCGTCCTGGGGCGCATCAGCGGGTGGAAGGGGCAGGACGTCGCCCTGCGAGCTCTCGGCCACCCCGCGCTGCGGGACCGCGAGGACGTCGTCCTCGCGCTGGCCGGCGAGCCCTGGCGCGGCGAGGAGCGCCATCTGCGGGAGCTGTACGAGCTGGCCTCGTCGCTCGGCGTCCAGGACCGCTTGCGGCACCTCGGCTTCGTCGAGGACGTCGACGCGGTGTACGGCGCCGCCGACCTCGTCGTGGTCCCCTCCAAGCAGCCGGACCCGTTCCCGAACGCCGCCCTGGAGGCGGCGGGCGCCGGCTGCTGCGTGGTCGCCAGCGGCCACGGCGGGCTGCCCGAGATGCTCCGCGACGGCCGCACCGCGG
>JAOPZU010000436.1 GCA_025963955.1 Solirubrobacterales bacterium | reverse complement strand
ACGTCAGGTCCAGCAGCGGGCGGTCCGCCTCGTCCTCGGAGCCCGCCAGCGCGGTCCGCAGGCGGCGCCCGAGCTCGTGGGCGAACCACAGCTCGCTGCGCTGGTCCCCCTGGGGCTCGACCGCCTGGTGGTGCCACTGCACCATCCGCTGGGTGTTGGTGAAGGTGCCGCTCTTCTCGGTGTGCGCCGCGGCCGGGAGGAAGAAGACCTCCGTGCCGATGTCCTCGGTGCGCAGCTCGCCCGACTCGATCTCGGGCCCGTCCTTCCACCACGTCGCGCTCTCGATGAGCGAGAAGTCGCGCACGACGAGCCAGTCCAGGTTGGCCATCGCCAGGCGCTGCAGCTTCGTGTTCGCGGAGCCGACGGCCGGGTTCTGCCCGAAGAGGAAATAGCCCTTCACCCGGCCGGCGAGCTGCTCCATCACGGTGTCGTAGGTGCTGTGACTGCCGGTCAGCCGAGGCAGGTAGCCGAAGCAGAAGTCGTTCTCGGCGGTCGCGGCCTCCCCCCACCAGGCCTTCAGCAGGCTGACGGTGTACTCGCGCATGTTGCCCCAGAAGCCTTTGTCGGGCGCGTCCGCGGCGATGAACGAGTCCAGGTCGTGGTGCGCGTGCGCGTGCGGCATCGGGATGTAGCCCGGCAGCGTGTCGAAGAGGGTCGGGATGTCGCTCGAGCCCTGGATGGAGGCGTGCCCGCGCATCGCCATCACGCCGCCGCCGGGCCGCCCGACGTTGCCGAGCAGCAGCTGCAGGATCGACGCCGCTCGGATGTACTGGGAGCCGACGGTGTGCTGCGTCCAGCCCACGCCGTGCACGAAGGAGGTGGTCCGCTCGCGGCCCGAGTTCTCCACGAACAGCGCGCAGACCTCGGCGAACAGCTCCGGCGGCACGCCGCACGTCCGCTCGACCATCTCGGGCGTGTAGCTCGCGTAGTGGCGCTTGAGGATCTGGTAGACGCAGCGCGGGTGCTGAAGGGTCTCGTCGAGCGTCGGCGTGCCGCGGGCGTCCTCCCCGCCGCTGGCCTTGCCGCCGGCGCCCATCGCGCCGAGGTTCCCCTCCTGGTCGCGCTGCCCGGCCGCGGCGGCCATGAAGGCGCCCTCGTACTGCCAGCTCGACGGGTCGTAGGCCCCGGTGTCCGGGTCGAAGCCCGAGAACAGCCCGTCGGCGCCGGCCTCCTCGAACTCCTCGCTGATGATGGTCGCGGCGTTCGTGTAGGCGAGCACGTACTCGCGAAAGTCCGCACCCGTGGACAGGACGTGGTTGATGATGCCGCCCAGGAAGGCGATGTCCGAGCCGGCGCGCAGCGGGACGAAGGTGTCGGCCAGGGCGCTCGTGCGGCTGTAGTGCGGGTCCACGTGGATGACCCGCGCGCCGCGGGCCTTCGCCTCCTTCACCCACTGGAAGGCCACCGGGTGCGCTTCGGCCATGTTCGAGCCCTCGAGCACGATCAGGTCGGAGTTCTGCAGGTCGGCGGGCAGCGAGGTGGACGCGCCGCGCCCGAAGGAGGTGCCCAGACCGACGACGGTCGAGCTGTGGCACACGCGCGCCTGGTTCTCCACCTGAACGACGCCGAGCGCGGTGAGCAGCTTCTTGAGCAGGTAGTTCTCCTCGTTGTCGAGCGTCGCGCCGCCGAGCGCGGCGATGCTCATGCAGCGCCGCGTCCGGAAGCCGCCCGACTCCCACTCCCACCCCTCACGGCGCGTCTTCAGCACGCGCTCGGTGATCATCGTCATGGCCGTCTCCAGGTCCAGCGCCTCCCACTCGGTGCCGTGCGGGCGGCGGTAGAGGACCTGCTGCTCTCGCGCCGAGCCCGTCGTCAGCTGGAGGGTGGCCGAGCCCTTCGGGCACAGGCGCCCGCGGCTGTGCGGCGCGTCGGGATCCCCCTCGATGTGCACGACGCGGTCGTCCTTGACGAAGACGTTCTGCGCGCAGCCGACGGCGCAGTACGGGCAGACCGACTTCACCACCCGGTCGGCGTCGGCGGTCCGGGCCCGCTGGGTGTCCGAGCCGTGGGACTTGACGGCGGCGCCCCGGCCGGTGTGGTCGCGCGAGGTGAGCTGGCGCACGACGGGCCAGCGCGACGGCAGTCCGCGCAGCCCGCTCACGACAGGCTCCCGAGCTCACGCGCGGCGCGCTCGCGCACCCAGGCCAGGACGTCCTCCCGGACCGTCGGGTTCACCGCCGGCGGGCCCACCAGCCGCTGCGGGCTGCTGGGCGCCTCGCCGCCGGGCACGGGGGCGGACGGCGGCGCCGGATTCCCGTCCGCCGGCCGGCCGGTGGCGATGAGGTAGGCGCGGCCCGGCGGGATCCCCACCGCCCGGGCGGCGCTCTCGTACGTGTGGCCCTCCCCGAGCAGGGTGAGCAGCTGCTCGCGCGTCGGCATGGCGCACGGGGTGCCCGGCGCCGCGGGCGCGCAATCGCGCGTCTCAGCCCTCCGCCGGGTCCAGGACGAGCCGCAGCTGCCGGACGCCGCCGGTCCCCCCGTCCGGGCCGTCCTGCGCGCCGCCGGCGGCGCCCCGCTCGGCGCGCTCCACGTGCTCGAAGGACCCCAGGCGCACCCCGATCAGGCGGACGGGCTCGTCCGGCCGGTGCTCGTCCCACAGGCGCAGCGCCTCGGCCACCACCCGCGCCGGCTCGTCCGTGTACTGCGGCAGCGTCGTGGCGCGGGTGTAGGTCCGCCAGGCGGCGGTCCGCACCTTGATCGCGACGTTGCGCCCGCGGAACCCGCGCCTGACCGCGCCCTGCGCCACCTCGAGCGCCATCTGCTCGATCTGCTCGCGCAGCCGCGCGGCCGCCTCCGGGTCGCGCGCGGCGTCCGCGTCCACGTCCTGCTCGAAGGTGTTCTCGCTCGAGATGCTCTTGCGCAGGCGCACGGGCTGCAGCGGCACGTCGACGCTCAGGTCGGCCACCTGCGCCAGCCACGTGCCGCGGCTCTCGCCGAAGTGCTCCAGCAGGGCCGCCGGCTCGGCCCGCGCCAGGTCGGACAGCGTGCGGAAGCCCAGGCCCGCGAGCGTCTCGGCCGCCTTCGGGCCGATGCCGGGGACGATCGACAGCGGCCGTCCGGCCAGGCGCTCGAGCGCCTGCTCGCGCGAGAGGACGACGAACGCCGCCGGCTTCTCCAGGTCCGAGGAGATCTTCGAGATGAGCCGCGAGGGCGAGACGCCGGCCGAGAGTTGGATGCCCGTCTGCTCGCGCACGTCCGCGATCAACCCGCGCAGGAAGGCGAGCGGCTTCTCCAGCCGGACGAGCTCCGCGTATGCCTCGTCGATCCCGGCCTGCTCCAGGTGCGCGATGGGTCCCTCCTCCCCGTCGCAGACCGCCCCGGCCGCGAGCATCGCCTCGGCCACGAGCGTCCAGACCCGCTGCGAGGTGCTCGTGTAGAGCTCGCGGTCGGGGGCGATGACGACGGCCTCCGGGCACAGGCGCAGCGCACGGCTCATCGGCATCGCCGAGCCCACGCCGAACCGCCGCGCGGGGTAGGAGGCCGTCGTGACGATCGACCGTGGGCCGCTGCCGCCGACGACGACCGGCCGCCCCTTGAGCGAGGGGTCCCGCAGCTCGTGGCAGGTCGCGTAGAACGCGTCGGCGTCGAGGTGCGCGATGACGCGGCGGACGGCCATCTACTGCGGCAGAATCTCGGGGCCGACCTCGGGCGGCAGCGGCCGGTCCTCGGGGTGGGCGTGCAGGACGAGCAGCGCCAGGTCGTCCTCCAGGGGCGTCTCGAGATCGGCGGTGAGCAGCGCGGCGAGCTCCTCCGCCGTGTCGTCCTGCCGGCCGCGGAGCGCCCCGAGCAGCCACGCGAAGCCCTCCTCCAGCGGCACGCCGCGGCGCTCGACGAGCCCGTCCGTGTAGAAGACGACGCTCGCGCCCGGCTCCAGCGTCACGGTGTGGTCCTCGCGCCGCCCGAGCCCGAGGCCCAGCAGCAGGTTCGGCGTCCGCTCCAGGAGCTCCACGGTCCCGTCCGGGCGTAGCAGGACCGGCGGCGGGTGCCCGGCGTTGCTCCAGCGCAGGGTGCGCAGCCCCGCCTCGGCGTCCCGCTCGTCCTGCTCGACCCGCGCGAAGATCGCGGTGGCGAACGCGTTCACCGCCAGGCCGTTCATCGCCTCGTCGAGGGCGACCAGCACCTGGGCCGGTGGCTCCTTGCGCGTGTAGGCGATGCCGCGCAGGAGGTTGCGCACCTGGGCCATGGCCGCCGCCGCCTCCTGGTCGTGACCCGCGATGTCGCCGATCGCCACCGCCAGCGCGCCGTCCGGCAGCATGAACGCGTCGTACCAGTCGCCGCCGATCTGCGCCTGCTCGGCCGCCGCCTCGTAGTGGACGGCCAACCGCAGGTGGTCGGGCTGCAGGGGCGCGGTCAGGACGCTGCGCTGCAGCGCCTCCGAGAGGCCGCGCTCGGCGACCGCGACGCTGCGCTCGGCCTCGCGGGCCGTCACGCGGTCCAGCGCCTGGATGAGCGAGGACGCGATGAGGCGCAGGAAGGCCGCGTGGGCCTCGTCCCCGTGCGCCAGGTGCGGGGACATCAGCACCACGAGCAGCGGCGGCGGCTCGGTCCCGGTCGGCCGCCCGAGCGACAACCACGCCACCCGTCCGTGGGGCGTGTCCTCGACGAGCAGCCCCCGGGCCGGGACGGCGCCCGCGGGGGCGACGGGCAGGCGGGGATCCCGCGGGGCGGCGCCGGGCAGCCGCACGTCCACGGCCGGGAAGTCCTCCGGGTCCTCGAGCAGGCACGCGAGCGCCCGCGCGGGCAGCTCGTCCGCGCTCGCCAGGTCGCTGAGCCGCTGGCGCAGCTCGCCCAGCACCCGCAGGTGGCGGCGGTCGACGACGCTGCGGGTCGTCTCGCTGGTGATGTTCATCATCGCCACGATCGTGCCGCGCTCATCCCGGACGGGCGAGTAG
>JAOPZU010000434.1 GCA_025963955.1 Solirubrobacterales bacterium | reverse complement strand
CCGCGGCAAGCAGCTCCGGCGGCGCGTCCGCGCCGACCAGGCGCCGCACCTGCTGCAGCTCGGCGGCGAGGATCCCCACCGGTGTGACCGGCCGCGGGGAGCGCAGCCCGGGGGCGGGGCTCAGCGCGACCGGCTCCACCTCAGTGCACCGGCTCCGCGGCCGCGCCCGAGTCGATGAACATGTCCACGCCCGCGCCCTCCCGGGGAAGCTCCGCGGTGAGCTCCCGGTGGCGGGCGAGAACCTGCTCGAGCTCGCCCTCGGCGAGGTCGTTGACGTAGTGGCAGGTGCCGATCGGCCGCGGGACCGCGGCGCGCAGCAGCCCGTCGCGCGTCTGGATGATCGACTCGGTCGCCTTCTGCAGCAGCGCGGGCGTCAGGTACGGGCTGTCGATCGCCAGGCCCAGGCGGCTCATCAGCGACAGGACGCGGTCGCGGTCGGCCGCGTCGATGTAGCCGCGCTCCGCCGCCAGCGTGGCGGACAGCGCCATGTCGATCGTGACGCTGTGGCCGTGCAGCATCGGCGTCGACGGCGCGAGCTCCAGCGTCGGGCTCCAGGTGTGGCCGTAGGCGATCGCGCGGTCCAGGTCGAGCTCGTGGAGGTTCGGGACCTCCAGGCGCAGCATCGTCTGGATGGCGTCGTAGGTGATCCGGTGGCCGGCCGCGCGCTGCTCCGGCGTGCCGTCGAGGTGGCCGAAGCGCGAGTGCAGCAGCTCCTCGCCGTGCTCCTCCAGCCCGGTGAAGATGCCGTCGTTCGCCACGACCGCGATCTTGATGAGCTCGGCCATGCCGTTGCGCACCTGCTCGGTCGGCAGCGTCCGCAGGAAGGAGAAGTCGAGGATGACCTTCTCGGAGGCGTGGTAGGCGCCGAGGCGGTTCTTCATGTGGCCGTGGTTGACGGCAACCTTGATCGCGACGCTCGCGTCGACGAGGCCGATGAGCGTCGTCGGGACGCGGATGTACGGCGTGCCGCGCCGGTAGGAGGCGCAGGCGAAGCCCGCCACGTCCGTCGTCAGGCCGCCGCCCACGACGAGCACCGGCTCCTTGCGGATCAGGCCGAACGCGTCGAACGCGTCGACGATGCGCTCGAGCGTCCGCAGCGCCTTCTCGGTCTCGGCGATGGCCACGGGGACGAGAGTCAGGTCGATGCCGTGGTGCGCGAAGTACGCGTGGATCTGCTCGCCGTAGAGGCCGAGGACCGTCTCGTCGACGACCATCAGGCACCGGCCGTAGGCGCGGTAGCTGTCGGCGATCTCCGTGTTCTCCGGCGCGAAGACGCCGTCGACGTACAGCAGGCTGAAGCTGATGCGCTCCTGGCCCTCGACGTGGAAGGCGGAGTCGGTGGCGGTGAAGGTGGCCTGGATGTCGGACAAGGTCGTTCCTCGGGCTGGCGGACAAGCGGTCGAGGGGGGCTACGACCGATCCCCGGGCAGCGACCACGTCACGGCCGGCGCGGGCCCGGCTCTGGCGCGTTGACCGCTTTCCCGGGTTCGCCCGTTGACGGGCCGCCGGGCGCGCGTCCGGTCGCGCGCCCGGCGGGGACCGGGACGCTTCAGGCGGTCGGCAGCAGCGACCGGAGCTCGTCGAAGCGCAGCTCCTGCGCGCTCACGCTCGCGCTCGCGCGGGTGAAGTCGTGCCCGGCGGTGTTCCCGTTCGGGAACGCGATCACCGGGACGTGCGCGCCCAGCGCGGCGTCCACGCCGCCCAGGTTGTCCTCGATGGCCACGCACGCGCTCGCGGGCTCGCCGAGGTGCTCGAGGGCGTAGGCGTACGCCGCGCTGTCCGGCTTGGGCTGCTCCACGCTCGTGGCGTCGGTGATCAGGTCGAAGTCGTCCTGGCCGACGGCCGGGGCGAGCGCGTCCAGCAGTGCCGTGACGTTGGCGCGCGAGGTCGTCGTGACGATGGCCACCTTGAAGCCCTCCGCGCGGCCCGCGGCGATCGTCTCGCGTACGCCCTCGCGCGGCACGATCCCGGAGTCCGCCACGCGCGTCTGGAACAGCTCGGACTTCGTGGCGTGGATCGCGGCCGCGTCGACCTCGGTGCCGGTCTGCTCGGCGTACGCGGCGATGCGGTTCTGGCCGCCGCTGTGCTCGAGCAGGGCGCGGTACTCCTCGCGGTCCCACTGCCAGTCCAGGCCGTGGGTCCGGAAGGCCTCGTTGAAGGCCTCGCGCTGCAGTTCTGAGGTGTCGGCGATCGTGCTGATCGAGCCGAAGAGGATGGCTGACATGGGCTCGACCGTACGCGCGCCCGGCCGCGATCGGCGCGAACGTGGCGCGCCCGGACGATCCGGCGCGCCGGCACCATCCGCTGCACGACCGCTTGCCGCCGTCGACGGCCGGCGTCACCCGGCCTATCTTCGGCCGATGCGCGCGGACGAGTTCGGGGAGGCCGTGACGGACCTGGTCCGCGACCTCGAGGCCTGCGGCGTGAGCTTCCTGGTGCTCGAGGACGGCAACCCCCTCTCGGTCACCGTGGTCGCCGGGCCCGCGCAGCGCAACCTCGAGCGCCTCGTGCGGGCGCTGAAGCGGATGCAGGCCTCCGGTGGTCGCCCGGCCCAGCGCCGGATCGACTACGACGCCCTGGTGCACGGCGGCCCGCGCCGCGTGCCGCTGCGCGCCGGCGGGCTGCCCGTCGAGCTCGTCCTCGTCGACGTCGCCGACGGGCGCTGGAGCGCGTACTACGAGGAGGCCGAGCCGGTCGAGCTCGCTCCGGGCCTGTGGGTCGACGTCGTGCCCGACGCGCCCATCCTGCGCATGCGCCGCGCCGCCGCGAGTGACGTGCGGCCCGACCTCGGCCTGACGCAGCGCGAGCGCGACCGCCTGCGCGAGGACCGCCGCCGCTCCGTG
>JAOPZU010000368.1 GCA_025963955.1 Solirubrobacterales bacterium | reverse complement strand
TGGCCGACCGCGCGACGATCGGCAACATGTCGCCCGAGTTCGGCTCGACCTGCGCGATCTTCCCGATCGACGCGGAGACCGTCCGCTACCTGAAGTTCTCCGGGCGTCCCGCGGACCTCTGCGAGCTGGTGGAGGCCTACGCGAAGGAGCAGGGCCTCTGGCACGACGAGCACGCCGAGGAGCCGACCTTCACCGACACCCTGGAGCTCGACCTCTCGGAGGTCGTGCCGTCGATCGCCGGCCCGAAGCGCCCGCAGGACCGCATCGCGCTCACCGACGCGTCCTCCGCCTTCGGCGAGGCGATCAAGGTCTACATGCCCGAGGGCGAGAGCACGCAGGACATGACGGACGAGGGCTCCGCCGAGTCCTTCCCCGCCAGCGACCCGCCGGCCGCGCAGCGGCCCGGGGCCGAGCCCGCGGAGGGGACCCCGGAGCGCGTGACCGCCACGCCGGGCACCGCGACCGCCGAGCGCCGCACGGTCTCCGTCGCGCTCGCCGACGGCCGCGACTGCGAGCTGAAGGACGGTGCCGTCGTCATCGCCGCCATCACCTCGTGCACCAACACGTCCAACCCGTCGGTGATGCTCGCCGCGGGGCTGCTCGCCCGCAACGCCGTCGCGAAGGGGCTGCAGGTCAAGCCCTGGGTCAAGACGTCCCTGGCGCCGGGCTCGCTCGTCGTCACCGAGTACCTGGACCGTGCCGGTCTGACGGTCGAGCTGGAGGCCCTCGGCTTCCACAACGTCGGCTACGGCTGCACGACATGCATCGGCAACTCGGGCCCGCTCCCGGACGAGATCAGCGCCGCGATCAACGAGCACGACCTCGTCGCCGTGTCGGTCCTCTCGGGCAACCGGAACTTCGAGGGGCGCATCAACCCCGACGTGAAGATGAACTACCTCGCCTCGCCGCCGCTCGTCGTCGCCTACGCGCTGGCCGGGTCGATGGACGTCGATCTCTACGCGGACCCGCTCGGGCAGGACGCCGACGGGAACGACGTCTTCATGAAGGACATCTGGCCCTCGACGGCCGAGATCGCGCGGACGGTCGAGGAGGCCGTGCAGAGCGACATGTTCCGGGACTCCTACGCGACGGTCTTCGACGGCTCGCAGGAGTGGCAGGAGCTCGAGATCCCCACGGGTGACCGCTTCGCGTGGGACCCGGAGTCGACCTACGTGCGCCACGCGCCGTACTTCGACGGCATGCCGGCGGAGCCGGTCCCGGTGACCGACATCGCGGGCGCGAAGGTCCTCGCGAAGCTCGGCGACTCCGTCACGACGGACCACATCTCGCCCGCGGGCGCGATCAAGAAGGGCGGCCCGGCGGGGGACTACCTCGAGGCCCACGGCGTCGAGCGCAAGGACTTCAACTCCTTCGGCTCGCGGCGCGGCAACCACGAGGTGATGATCCGCGGCACCTTCGCGAACATCCGCCTGCGCAACCAGCTCGCTCCCGGGACCGAGGGCGGCGTGACGAAGAAGGACGGCGAGGTCACCTCGATCTACGAGGCGTCCGAGGCGTACATCGCGGCGGACGTGCCGCTCGTCGTCCTCGGCGGCAAGGAGTACGGCTCCGGCTCCTCACGCGACTGGGCGGCCAAGGGCACGAACCTGCTCGGCGTGCGCGCGGTCATCGCCGAGTCCTTCGAGCGCATCCACCGCTCGAACCTCGTCGGCATGGGCGTGCTGCCGCTGCAGTACCCGGAGGGCCAGACCGCCGACTCGCTCGGGCTCACCGGCGAGGAGGAGTTCGCCATCACGGGCTTCGCCGAGGTGCTCAACGACGGCGGCCTGCCGAAGTCCTGCACCGTCAAGGCCGGCGACGTGGAGTTCGAGGCGGTCGTCCGCATCGACACGCCGAAGGAGGGCGACTACTTCCGCCACGGCGGGATCCTCCAGTACGTCCTGCGGCAGATCGTGGCGGCCGGCTAGCGCCGGCGGCCGGCTCCCGTCGCGGCGACGCGGCGGGAGCGCCCGCTCAGTCCGGCTTGCGGGCGCCGCGCGAGAACGCGTGCGCGTCCGCGTGGATGTCGGCGTGCGGGGCGCGGACGACGTAGCGCGTGATGCGGCCGTGCTCCTCGGCGACGAGGACGCGCAGCGGCCAGGCGTAGCGGCGGCCGTCCGTGCCCGTGGCGGAGGCGACGCAGGCGAGGATCACGAGGTCGCCGACGACCTCGGCCCGCTCGAGCTCCATGTGCAGGTCGGGCGCGACGGCGAGCACGTTGTCGAGCGTGCCGCGCAGCGCGGACAGGCCGGTCGTCGCGTCCGCGCGCAGGCCGAGCGCCAGCGGGAGGAAGAGGTCGACGTCCTCGTGAAAGAGGATCTCGAGCTCGTCCAGGCGGCGGGCGTTGAACGCCGCGTGCGCCGCGATGATCACCTGGATGGACGCGTGGTCCGTCCGTCCTTCGATCTGGTTCGTCCCCATCCCTGCCTCCGGGCCCTGCGTCGCGGCTCTCCGTGCCGTGCTGGGGAACGCTCCGCGCCCCCGGTCCGGCGAGCATAACGGCGAAGCCCCGACCGGTCGACCGGCGGGCAGGTCCCGCGCGCGACCGGCCGGTCGGGCGGCGGGCGTCCCGGGCCGGTCGGGCACGGGCGCTAGCCTCAGCGGCCTATGACGATCCCGCCTGTCCTGCACGACCTCCTCGCCGCCCACGGCCCGTCCGGCTACGAGACGGAACCCGCGAGGATCTGGCGCGAGGCCGCCTCC
>JAOPZU010000341.1 GCA_025963955.1 Solirubrobacterales bacterium | reverse complement strand
GAGCGGGACGCTCACGCTCTCCCCGGCGGAGGGTGGCGGTGACGGCGCGGCCGGCGGTGGCGCGGGGGCGGCGGACGGACGCGGTGCCGCCGGGGTGCCGGGCCGGTCCTCGGGCGCCACGGCCTCGGTGAGCCGGCGCACCAGCTCGGGGTCGACCACCCCGACGGGCTCGCCCGCCAGCAGCCGCGGGATCGCCTCGCGCAGGGCGTCGACGGTGTCGAGGATCACGTCGACCACCGGCGGCGTCGCCGTCAGCGCCTGCGAGCGCAGCCCCTCCAGGAGGTCCTCCAGCGCGTGGGTGACCGTGCTGACCTCGTGCAGGCGCACGAGGGCGGCCGAGCCCTTCAGCGTGTGCGCGGCGCGGAACAGGCTGTCCACGGACGCGGCGTCCGCGGTCCCGCTCTCCAGCTCCAGCGCCCCCGCGGAGAGCTGGGCCAGGAGCATGTCGGCCTCCTGCGCGAACACCGCGCGCAGTTCCGCGTCGTTCACGCGCGGGCGCCTGCGACGGTGGCCACCAGCGCCTCGACGTCCAGCACCGTCGCGACGTCCGGTCCGGCCCGGCGGCGGCCGGTGGCCAGCGGCAGGTCCGACGGCCCGAGGTCCTCCTGGAGCGGGTCGCTGCGGACCGCGGTCGCGGTCAGCCCGACGGGGCCGCGGCCGCTGTCGAGCACCGCCACCACCTCAGGGGCGAGGGGATCACCGAGGCCGAGGACGAGCGCGGTGTCGATCACCGGCACGACCTCGCCGCGGACGTTCACCACGCCCACCAGCGCCGCGGGGCCCTCGGGCACGCGGGTGATCGCCGGGCGCTCGAGGACCACGCGCACGACGGCCAGCGGGACCGCCAGCCAGTCGGCTCGTGCCGCCAGCAGGAGGGCGCGGTCGCCCGTGGCGGCCTGGCCCTCCTCATCGGCGCTCGGGGGGTGGTCCTCAGGCGTCACGGACCCGGAAGCTCCCCGCGGCGGCGTCGAGCTCGGCCGCGAGGCGCGCGATCTGCTCGGCGGAGCCAGCCAGCTGCTGCGCGGCGGCGGCGGACTGGCGACTCGTCGCGCTGACCGAACCCATCGCGGTCACCACCTGGTCGGACGCGATCCGCTGCTCGTCGGTCGTGTAACGGACCTGCGAGACGGCGTCGGCGACCTCGTCCATCAGGTTGAGGCCGCGGCGCATCTGCTTGGAGCCGCTCTCCATCGCCATGACGGTGGCGTTCGTCTCCTGCTGGGTGGCGGTGACGATCTCCTTGATCTTGCCCGCCTCGGCCTTGCTGCGCTCCGCCAGGCGGCGGACCTCGTCCGCCACGACGGAGAAGCCGGCGCCGGCCTCCCCCGCCCGGGCCGCCTCGATCGCCGCGTTCAGCGCGAGCAGGTTCGTCCGGTCGGCGATCTCGTCGATGAGCACGAGCACCGAGCCGATCTCCCCCGCGCGCGCCGCGAGCGCCAGCGTCCGCTCGCTGGAGGCCCCGATGTCACCGTCGGCGTCGATGAGCGCGGTACGCGTGCCGTCGGCGCGGCGCTCGACGCCTTCCATCGACTCGGCGATCGCGGCGATGGTCGTGGCGAGTTCCTGCATCGTGCTCGAGGTCTGCTGCGCGGCGGCCGACTGGTCGTTCGTCGTGCTCGCCATCTCCTGGGCGGTCGAGGAGAGCTCCTGCGCGGCACTGGCCAGATCCGCCCCCGCCCCGCGAAGCCGCGTCGCCAGCGCGCCGAGGCTCTCGACCATCGTGTTGAAGGACCGCCCGAGGTCCTGGGCCTCGGCCGACCCCGCCGGGGTGACTCGAACCGTGAGGTCGCCGTCGGCCACGCGCCGGGCCTGTGCCGCCAGGCGGGCGATCGGGCGGACGGTGGCCCGGGCGAACAGCACGGCGAAGAGGGTCACGAGCAGGGAGCCGACGATGCCGATGATGAGCGCCAGGTTGCGCTGGTGGCGAATCGGCCGAAAGGCCTCCGAGGTGTCCTGGCGCACGTCGACGCTCCAGCCGGGGACCTTCGCGGGCGCGAAGCCGCCGACCGCCTCCTTACCCGTGGAGGACACGAACTTCGTCGTGCCGGTCTGCCCGGCCAGCGCCATGCCGACCGCGCCGCGCGTCGAGCGGTCGCGCAGCGGGGACTCCCGCGCCAGCTCCCGCGGGGTACGCGGCAGCCCGAGCCCGGTGCGCCAGATGAGCCGTCCGGTCCCGTCGCGGATGACCGCCTCCCCCGTCCGCCCCTGCCGGAAGATCGCGACGAACTCGGCGAAGCCGGTCTCGGCCAGGTCGCCGATGAGCACCGCCACCACGTCGCCACGGCGGTTCAGCACCGGGGCGCTCAGCAGCGTGCGCACCGTGCCGTCGGCGGCGAAGGGCGGCACGATCCGCTGCCCGCCCTGCAGCGTGGCGAGGAACCAGTCCGCGGACGGGTCGGCGAGCGACGGGCCGGGGCCGGTTCGCGCCACGACCCTCCCGCGCCGGTCGACCACCTGGGCGCTCTCGAAGGCCCGCGTCCCGGCGATGAGCGCGTCCTGCGCCGGGCGGCTCGTGAGGTCGCGCCGGTCCCGCAGGGCCGCGGCGACCGCGTTCAGGTCCGAGCGGCGCTCCTGGAAGCGGACGTCCACCCGGGCTGCGAGCTGCACGGCCGCGTTCCGCAGTCCGGCGCGCGCGGCACCGTCCAGACTCCGGCTCGCGCTCGTCACCAGCACCACCGCCAGGACCGCGGTCAGCGGCACGAACGCGAGCACGATGCCGGCGATGAGCCGCGTGCTGAAGCGGTTGCGTAGTCGCCCCTTGTCCGCTGCGGTCATGTCGGGCTCCTCGCGCATGTGGCGCGAGTCTATTCCGGGGCGATGAGGCGCCGGCGCTCGTCAACGCTCGGCAGGGGTGCTAGCGCCCCGGCCCGGCGAGGACGGTGGACGCCGGTCCGGAGCGCAGCGCGGCCGACAGGGCCCGCACCTGGACGGTCACCCGCTCGTCGCGGCGGACCGCGGCGAACCGGGCCCGGCGGCCCGGCGCGGCGACGAGCTGCCCAAGGCGGGTGCCGCGAGCGCCGCGCAACGTGACGGCGTACCGCGCCGCGCCGGCGAGCGGCGCCCACGTGACGGTGAGCGTCGTCCCGGTGCGACGGGTCCGCAGGCCGCGCACGGTCCCGGGGACGACGGGGCCAGGCGCGACGTACGTGCCGACGCTCGTCGTGTCCGTGGCGATGCCGTCGTGCTCCACCACCGCGGTCACCGTCCGAGGGCCGCCGCGCGCGTCGGCCGGCCGGAAGCGGAGCGTTCCCGCGGGCCGGGTCGTGGTGCCCAGGACGTGCGTGCCGAAGGCTCCTCGCTCGACGAAGCTCACGCGCTGGTCGTGCCCGAGGTGCCCGATGCGGTAGCCGACCGTCCGGGCCCGGCCGTGCCCTCCGAGGGTCGCCGTCACGGACGCCGGCGTGTAGCCGTCGGCCGTCAGCAGCGCGCCGATCGCCGGCGAGCCCGGCAGCGTCGTCACGGTCCACGTGCCCGCCGCCGGGCGGCGGAGCACGACGTACGCCGCGTCGACGCCGTCCGCCTCCATGACGTACCCCGCCGCGCTCGGCCCGTCCGAGCTGAGGACCTGGCCGGCCGGCCCGGTGACGCTGACGCGGGGGGCGCCGCCGGCGCCCTTGAGCAGGATCGTCTCGGTCGGCAGCCCGCCGGCGACCGTGACCGGCGTGCCACCTCCGGCCTGGGCGGCCCGCGCCCGCGGCGGCGGGAGCCGGAAGCGGTCCACGTGGCACGGGCCCAGGTGCTCGACGAGCGAGACGAGGAACAGGGGCGGCTCCACGAGGTAGGCCGGGTGCCAGTCCGCCCACGGGTAGCTGAGCCCGACGTCGACGATGCCCAGGCCGAGGACGCTCGCGTGCCCGCACGCGGCGAAGCCGAGGCTCGACACGGCGGCGTCGGCGCCCGCCTGCACGCAGACCTTCGCCGGGACCTTCACGCACAGCGCGACCGTGCCCGCGAGGCTCGCACCGTACTTCCCGGTCGGCTTGTCGACGAAGCCGTCGACGTCGGCGTTCACGCTCAGCGGACCGACGCTCACCCCCGTGTGCCCTCGGAACGCGGCGTACCCGTCGCTCTGGAAGTCCAGGGACCCGTCGCCGACCTGGAGGAAGAACAGGGCGACGCTCCCCTTGAGGCGGAAGTCCGCGGGACCCGCCTTCGGGAAGGTCATCGTGAAGTCGCCGTGGACCTTCACCGGGGACTCCCCGTTCACCGCCGCGCCGACGCCGAGCGTGGCGTTCGCGTTGATGCTCACCGCCGGCTTGACCGCGAACCCGCCGCCGAAGTCCAGCAGGTAGACGAACGGGCCGATCGGGATCGGCGTGCCGGGCTTGAAGGTGAACGTCGCCTGCTCGAAGTCGCCCATCGCGAAGCGGGCCATGATGTCCAGCCGGCCCCCGGCCGGGACGGTCATGGTCCCCGCGCCGGTCCACACGTCCCCGGCGCTGCGGTAGTCGATGTCGACGCTGTCGATCACGAGCGCCCCCAGGGGGATGGGTCCCAGGTGGATGTGGAGGCTGTCGACGTGGAGCCCGGTGGTGCGGTCGGCCACGAGCTCGGCGTGACCGGTGAAGTTGCCGAAGGCGGGCGGCAGCCGGAGGTCCACCGGGATGTGGACGCCGTCCTTCTCCAGGCGCACCTTGATGTCGGCGCTGATGTCGAAGCCGAGCAGGTCGGCCTTGAAGTCCCCGGACGGGAACTCGAAGAGCGTCGTCCCCGGCAGCACAGCGCGCAGGTCGCGCTTGAGGACCCCGTGGTAGAGCACGACGTCCCCGACGGGCGCCGGGGCGCTGACGATGACCCGCACGCCGCCGGTCGTGTTCAGCTCGAACGTCTTCGGGTTGATGATGATCTTGACGCCCGCGTCCGGGACGATCCGCAGGCCCCAGAGGTTGATCTCGGTGCTGGCGACGTAGTTCTGCGCGTCGGCGCCCTTGCCCTTGAGGATGCAGCCGGCGGCGTCGATGGTGAAGCTCCCGAACCCGAGCTGCTGGCAGCTCCCGTTCGTCCCGGCGCCGCCGGCGGTGACGCCGGCCGGGACGCCGGCGATGCCCGGGTCGCCCGTGGCCGCGGCCGTCCCGAACGCGCCGGCGAAGAGCTGTCCCTCGCCGTTGATCCCGCCCGTGTGGTTGTAGATCGCGAAACCGCCGCCGTCGCCCGCCGCACCCAGCGCGAGCTGGCCGTTGCCGTCGCCGGTGGCGATCGTCGTGGCCGGGCCGAACGCCGCGCGGGGGCCGGCGGGCCCGCCGGTGCTGCGCAGCTGCA
>JAOPZU010000331.1 GCA_025963955.1 Solirubrobacterales bacterium | reverse complement strand
GATCGCCCGCGGCGGCTGGAAGCCGCCCTCGCGCCTGCGGACCGGCGTGGTCGCGCGCGGACGGGGGCACCGCCACCGCGCCGGCCAGACGCTGCCCCAGCCGCGGGTGCGGTCCGCCGGCGGAAGTTCTTCGCAGCCGCTGGACGACCTGCTCGGGACGGGGTACGCGCTCGTGGGCCCCCCCGACCTGCTCCGGGGCGTGAGCGTGCCGCCTGCTCTGCGCGGCCGGCTCGTCCCCCTCCAGGCCGGGGACGACGGGGGGATCGCGGCGTGGCTCACCCCGGCGCGCGTGGTGCTCGTCCGCCCGGACCGTGTGGTCTACGGCACGGCCCGCACCGCGCAGGACGTGCCGCTGCTGATGGCCCGCGCGGCCGCCGCGCTCAGCTCGTGAGGACGATGGCGCCGTCGCGGACGGCGACCGGATGCGTCTTCAGCCGGAAGGCGGCGTTCGCCGCAGTCTGGACGGTCTTCGAGTAGGGCCCGAAGCCGAAGATGCGGCCCTGGGGCCCGCGGACCATCGCCCCGCTCTGCACGTCGTACCGCGCGCGGTGCCAGGGGCACTCCAGGCACCCGTCGCGCACCTGACCGCGGCCGAGCTTGGCGAACTGGTGCCGGCAGACGTTGGAGACCGCGAACGGCCGTCCGTCGGCCAGGCCGACGGCGAGGACGCCGAGCTGCGCGGTCCGGACCTCGGTCACCCCGCTGGGCGGGAGGTCGGCCACGGCGATGAGCCGGTCCCCGTCGGCTTCGCGGACGTCGCCGTGGGTGAGCTCGGGGACGGGCGAGTGCTTCCCGGTGGCCACGTGGTCAGCTCGCCCGGACGGACGAGCCGGTGCTCGCGGTGGTGCCGCGGGTGCCCCTGTCGTGGCGGTCCGTCGTGCGGGTCGCCAGCCCGGCCGCGAGGGCCGCGAGCGTCAGGACCAGGTGCAGGACGTTGTCCTGGTCATCGACGCACACCAGGTGCAGGATCGTCTTGCCGTCGACGAAGCCGTAGACGGTGACGATGGCGTAGATGACGGCGAAGGCGAGGACGCCCTTGCGGGCCACGTCCCGGCGCCCGGCGATCGCCAGCAGGAAGAGGCCGGAGAGGATGTGCACGACGTTGTGCCACCCGTTCACCATGAAGATGATCAGGTCGTCGCCCATGACGTCGCTGCCGTGGTCGAAGGAGGAGTTGACGAAGAAGCCGGCGATGCCGACGATCAGCAGGACGGCCCCGACGGCGAGGGCGAAGAGCTGCGCGGGAGACCGGGTGTCGGTGTCGTGGTTCATGGCGTCGCGGGTACCCGATCCAATGCCCCGAAAACGCGGGGACGCGCCAGGCTGCGGCGCGCACCACGCTGCGACGCGCTGGGCGTCCGGCGTCAGGCCCCGGGTGCCGCGAGCACGAACCACACGGTGCAGCCCGGCCCCGGGCGCACGCCCCAGGCGGCGCTGACGGCGTCCACCAGGTGCAGCCCGCGACCGCTCGTCGCGTCCGGCGGACGGCGGCGGACCGCGCTCGGATCCCCGTCGTCCTCGACCTCCACCTCCACCGTCCCCGCTCCGCGGACCGCGCGGATCCGCACGCGCCCGCCGGCCGGCCCGTGACGCACGCTGTTGCAAACGAGCTCGTTCGCCGCGATGAGCAGGTCGGCCCGCTCGTCGTCCTCTACGAAACAGGCCCACTCCGCGAGCGCCTGGCGGACCGTGGCCGGCGACGCCGGCACGGCGGCGACCTCGAGCGTGAACGCCCTCGACAGGGCCGGCACGTCTTCGGGGCTGGACGATGGGGACGGGGCGCTCAAGCGGGAGCCTCGGGGTCGGGAGTCCGGGTCACCCTGGATACCGCATCCGGCGCCCGCGCGGATCACGACCAGGCGCGCCGCCACCACGGGTCCGATCAGTCGGCCGGAGCGAGCAGCTGCTCCAGCTCGGGCCACGACGCGACGATCGCCGCAGCGCCGGCCTCCCGTAGCTCCCGCACGCGCTCAGGGCGCTCGACGTCCGGGACGAAGCGCACGTTGCCCACGGTAGGGATGCCGGCGGCGACCGCCGCGCGCACGCCGGGCAGCGAGTCCTCGACCGCGACGGCCGCACCCGGCGCCAGTCCGAGTCGCTCGAGGGCCAGGAGGTAGACCGCCGGGTCGGGTTTGCTGCGCGGCTGCGGCAGTGAGTCCTCGGCGCTGAACCGCAGCTCGGGCGGGAACAGCCGGGCCAGTCCGGTGGCCTGGAAGCACGCGTCGAGCCGGCCGAGGGCGCTCGAGCTCACGGCCGCGAGGCCGAAGCGCTCCTCGAGCCGGGTGAGCACCGCGAGCATCTCAGGATCGGGGCGCAGCGTCCGGGCCAGGTGCGCGCTGACCTCCTCGTGCTCCTGCGCGACCCAGGCCTCGAGCTGCTCGCCCGTGGGTCGCGCGCCGATCTGCGTCGCAAGCTCCGCGATCGTCGTGCGGAAGTTGCGCCCCGTGGTCGCCAGCCGCAGCGCCTCTGGCTCGTGGCGCACCGCCGAGCCGAGCTCCACCATGACGCGGTTCACCACGACGGTGGAGGCGACGAAGGCCGGCTCCTCGGACGGGAACAGGTTCCCGTCCGCGTCGCACAGCACCGTCCGCACGGCCGACCGATCCAGCGCGGCCGGCGCGGCCGTGGACGTCCCCCCGGCCGTGCTCACGCGGAGCCCCCCGCGGCCTCGGCCGGCACCGCGGCCTC